>JANOKE010000098.1:0-15382 GCA_031419135.1 Gemmatimonadaceae bacterium | reverse complement strand
CCGCTCAAGCTGAGTGTGACGGAGGCCGCCAGAATACTGGGTGTGACCCGTCTCACGCTCAACAACATCGTGAACGAAAAAAGCGGCATCAGCCCAGAGATGGCGATCCGTCTTTCGAAAGCATTCGGCAGTACGCCTGAGATGTGGGTGCGCATGCAGCTCGCGCATGACTTGGCCAAGGCGCGTCGGCACGAAGACGACATCAAAGTCAGTCGCTATGAGCTCGTGCTGACGTAGTCGCGCCTGGGCGCCCGCCGTCCGCACCAAACGGACTGCGCCAACGGTGAGTGTCAACGATGTAGCGCCCGTCTCCCGACCGATATCCCCGAGCTGGACGAACGCCCCGACCGCTGTGGTCGGGGCGTTCGCCGTACCGGTCCCAACGCGCAACCGAGGTCAGTACCAGCGCAGATCGAAGTTGTAGTCGCCGTAGCCGGAACGGCGGTCGACCACGCGCACGATGGCCGTGAAGTCGTTGGACCGGTTGGGCCGCTGTACCACGATCACGTCTCCGCGACCGCGGGATACATCGAGTTCGATCGTCACCGGTCGCCGCGGCAATCCGCCGCCTCGCACGTCATAACGCACATTGCGAAGCTCCTGGCCGCTCCGGGTACGGTACTCGATGCGGCGGCCTTGAATCCTGATGTCAACCACATCGTCAACATCACCGCGCCAGGCAACGAGGCCGACGTCACGACCAGCATCGCGACCGTTTCCGCCGCGATTGTCCCAGCCACCGTTACCACGCCCGTTGTTGCCGCGGTCGTCACGACTGCCATTGCCGCGACCGTTGTTCCCGCGGTCGTCGCGAACCCGATCCCGATCACGGTCTTTATCGCGGTCCTTGTTGCGGTTTTTATCGCGATCATCGATGTCGGCGCGGTCGCGGTCGCGGTCGCGGTTGCCGCTGCGATCGTCTTCGGCGTAGCCCACCCCTTGCCACGACACGACAACGCGATAGTCGTCGCTGCCCGAACGAGGATCGCGCACGCGCACGATCGCGGTGTAATCGTTCCGGGCCGACGGTTGCTGAACAACGTCAACCGAACCGCGCCCGCCGTTCAGGCGCACGTCCACATCGCCAAGCTGTCTTGGCAGGGCATCCCGCACATCGAGTCGAGGGGCGAACGAGGCGTCGACCCCGCCAGCGCGCGTTTCGACATTTCGTCCACGGACCACGATCATCACTTCCCGATCGATCCTTCCGTTCCAGGTGAACAGGGTGCGCTCGACAACCGGGAGTGCAAACGCCGGCACAGCGGCGGCGGCGGTGGCGACGAGCGCGGCGGCGGCGGGTGCGGCGAACAGGGTACGACGAATCACTGACATGGGTCCTCCTGAAGCAGAGCCAAGTGTGTATCCCGCAACCAACGCGGGCAGTCGACTCAGGTATGGAGCATCAGGAGTGCCAGGTCCGCGACCCGCCGTATGAAACGATGCAGGTGATGTTAAGTTGTTGGTATCGAAACGGTTGGATGATCACGAGGTCGCTGGATCGCGACCTAAACCGACGGCGACGTCTCCTGGTGCGGACACTCACGCGTACGACCGGTGAGACGGTGACCAGGCAAGGAGAAAGACTTGCGCACACTCAGGCGGGATCACTGAGGCCACTGCTTGGTACCACATCAACCAATCATGCTCACTGCTGATTCGACCTCTCGGAAACGCCTGACCACCCTGCAGAAGGTGGCGGGGTCTGTGGCTGGTGTAACGCTGCTCGGCGCGGCGTTCGCGCTGGGCGCGCGATACGGTGGCGATCGCGTGCGTGCGCGCGATGAGTGGGCCGGTGGCCAACTGTTGTCTACGGCCATCGACTCGGTACGGGCGAATGCACTGGACTCGCTCCCCAGCGAAGAGCTGATTCGTCGCGCCGTGTCTGGTATGCTGCGGGAACTGCACGATCCGTATGCCGCCCTGCTTCGTCCAGAAAGCTACCGGAGCTATCGCGGGGCGCTGTTGGGGGAAAGCCAGGGCATGGGCATGTCGCTGCGGTTGCAAGGTGCCCTGATGAGCGTGCGCCGCGTTGCCCTGGGTTCGCCAGCTGCGGCGGCAGGCGTCCGCAAAGGCGATCGGGTGCTGGAGTGGAATGGCGTACCGATTACCGACTCACGCCTGCGGTCTGGTGCAGACAGCACTCGCCTGCAGGGCGACCACACCGAGTTGTTGCTGTGGCGCGCCCCACTCGGCGACTCCCTACGAGTCACCGTGCACCGCACGACGTGGCACACACCCGCTGTGACGGAGTCGGGGCTGTTGTCCGATTCCGTGGGCTATGTGCGGCTCGCATCGATCACGCAACACGCCACGGCTGAACTCGAAGGGGCGGTGACGTTGCTGACCCGTCGTGGCGCGCGATCGCTGGTGTTGGATTTGCGAGGCAATGGCGGTGGATTGTTCGAGGAAGGTGTGAAAGTTGCCGCGCTGTTTCTGCCAACGAACGTCGTGGTGGCATCATTGGCGGGCCGAGGCGGTTCCAAACCACAGGTGTATCGCGCGCACGGTTCGCGCTGGCCCAGCATGCCGCTTACGGTACTGGTGGATGCCGCCACCGCCAGCTCGGCGGAGGTGATTGCGGCAGCGCTTCGCGAGCATGATCGCGCGTTGCTGGTGGGCGCCGCGACGTACGGCAAGGGGGTGGTGCAGCGCGTGGTGCGTCTTTCGCCGGAGTTGTCGCTTCGGTTAACGACCGCGCGTTGGCTTACTCCAACGGGACGGACACTCGAGCGTCGACAGGGCAGTGGTGCATCGGCCACGGGCGGGCTGCAGCCGGATGTGGTGCTCGATGATGCCGCGTGGCGTGATCCTTCCGGTGTCCCTCGTGATTGGCCGCTGGCAACGATTGGGTCGATTGTGGCGGCGGCCGATTCGGCCGCCGTGAACGGCTTGCGAGAGGCGTGGACGTCGTTGCCCGTCGCGACACTCGAATCCCGTTTGCGACAGCAGCTGTCGGAACAGATTCCACGACATCTCAGCACGAGCATCGGATCTGCCCGATGGGTGAGTGTGGCCACACGATTGGCGACAGTGCGCGTGCTGGAAGCTCAGGGTTTGGAAGAATCGTTACTGCGCTACGCCATGCGGGAAGACGCGTCGATGCGCGCCGGTCTGGACGTGCTGGCGCCCGGGCTTGACGCGGTGCGGATGCTGCCAACGGAACTGACGCGCACCAAGCCAGTACGCTGACGGGGGGGACGGAATGCCGTGTTGATTCGCTCGCGCGGCCGATTGCAAGCTGTACGAATCGTGGTTGTGGGCGTGGGATTGTCGATCGGCACCATGCACCCCGTGCACGCGCAGTCTCTGGCACGTCGGTCGACAAACCGTTTGCAACCCATACACGCCCTCGATACGTGGCTGGTAAGCCACTATCAGCGCGCGCAACTGTTGCCGGATTCGCTGATTGGACATGAGGTGATCGGTGAGGAGCTGTCACCACGGGTGGAATCGGTGGCGGATGCTCCCGCCGGTGACACGTTGTTTGCGGTGCAGTTCCGCACGCGCCGCGAGCTTTCACTGTTGCGCACGGGAGCACCGATCCGACTAACCGGGCCGTCGGGGTCGATCACGACGATCACGGCCGACGTTATCGCGCGCCGACCTTTTCGCGCCCCCCGCCGACCGGGTGCGGACACGGCGTCCGCCGGTGGCTGGCGCTATGGCTGGGCGTATGCCGCCGTGGTGCGTCGCCGATTCGCGGCCACACCGGCGTCTGTGTATCGCGGTTGGCTGTTGCTGGAAGCGCGCGATTCCACCGTTAAACGCTAGCCCGCTTGCGCCTGATACCATGTTGATCGCTCTTGGGCTCCCCGGTCGAGGGGTTAGCTTGCCTGCCGTGAAATGTGCGGCACGGCTTTCGAGATTTCTCTCGATCACGTTATGGGCGCTGGTGTTGACTGCCGCGCCCGAAAACGCGGGCGCACAGCGCTCCGCGTCCCCATCGCGTGCCCCGTGGAACGATGTGGGCGCCGACTCACTTATCGAGCGCGCCACCCAACGACGCAGTCTGCAACTGGCGGACAGCACGCTGTTGAGTTACCGCGCCGATGCGCACGGATTCCTGGCGTTTCTGGCGCAATTGGGCGAGGGCGTGATCATCCCTCCCAAAGTGGTGCAGAGCGAAGAGCTTGCGCTCACTGTTTCATGGTGGCAGCCCAATCGCAGTGCGCAGCAGTTGATTGGGCGACGCGACACGACCTTGCTGCCGGCGAATGTGGGCTACTATCGCGACCGATACGGTGTGATTCTCGACAATTTGCCCGATCGCATTCGACTGGGTGATGGACAGGATGTGCGTGATGTGCCGCATCCGCTCGCGGCGAGCGCTCGCGCGCTGTACGAGTTTCAACGCGCCAGTCCGGTGCGCATCCGGATTCCGGGTCGGGATATCGTGGTGGACGAGGTCAATTTTCGACCGCGTGATGGCGCGCTGGCGGCGGCGATTGGTTCGGTGTTTCTTGATCGCGAGACGGCCGCGGTGGTCCGACTGTCGATGACATTTACGCGTGCGGCGATTCTCGACAAACGCATTGAGACGCTCGTGGTAACGCTGGAGAATGGTTTGGTGCGCGAGCGGTACTGGCTGCCGCGACGTCAGGAGGTGGAGGTGTCACGCGGCTCCACCTGGATGGACATCCCGGTGCGGGGCATTGTTCGCGGTCGCTGGGAAGTCTCCAACTACGATGTCAACGAAGCCGTTCCGGCGGCCACGCGCGCTATGCCGCGTTGGAGTTCGGTGTCGTCCGACTCGCTCCGTCGGTATCCGTTCACCGGTCGAGTGATAGACGTGTTGCCGTTCGAGATTCAGGTTGCGACCAGCGAAGACGTGGCGCGCGCGCGCATTCAAGCCGAAGCGGCCGTGCGGGCATCAATGCTGGCGCGCCCGGCCCGCACGGTGGTTACCGGTCGCGGCATCAGTGACGCGGCGCGTTTCACGCGTGCCGAAGGACTATCGTTGGGTGCCGGTGTATCCCGTCGGTGGGGTGCGGGTTGGTTGCTTTCCGCACGCGGACGATATGGTCTCGACGACCGCCACGCGAAGGGACAACTGGCGTTGGGACGCGCGCCGGCATTTGGTCGGGTGCCTCTGCAACAACTGTTTGCCGAACGCGATCTGCGCGATCTTGCCGGGCCGGAGCGCGGTGGTGTGACCAACTCACTGGCCGCGCTGGCCTTTGGCAGTGACTACTCGCAGCAGGTCGATACTCGCGCCGTCGGGGTGGCGTTCCGTCGTTCACCGCTCGACCCGTTTACTCTGCGCGTGGCGTACGAGACCGATGCGCCGGTGACGTTGACGGCGCGTTCGCTCAGTGGTCGTTTCGAACCGGTGCTATCGACGTGGCGGCTGCGCGGCGTGCGTGCCGAAGTGCGAGGCACGGGCGGTTGGATTCCGGGCGATGCCCATGTGACGCGTGGCGTGTGGACGCTGAGTGCATCAGTGGGTGGATATACCGGCACCGGGATTGACCCGACGGTGAGCGGTCAGTCGGTTAGGCCGCGCGTGACTCCCCGCGTGGCGCGGGCGCAGGGACAGTTGATGGTGCAACGACCACTCGCGCACGATCGAAGCATCGTGTCACTCACGCAAGTTGGCATGGCGGGCGGCCAGGATCTGCCGCCGCAATGGCTGGTGTTTGCGGGTGGTCCGTGGTCGGCACCGGGATACGATGCGGCAGCGTTTGCCACCCGCGCCGTTGTATCGCAGCGCATTGAAATTCGTCAGCCCGTGCGCGGTCCAACTATTCCGCTGGGTCGCTATGGAAAGGCGCCTGGACACATCACCTTGGCACCGTACGCCCAGGTGATGGCTACCGCCAGCGGTATTTCGTCCACACCTTCCCGCGTGGCCGGAGTGTGGCCGTCGGCAGGGGCGGGAGCGCTGTTCTTTTTCGATCTGCTGCGGGTGGATGTGGCGCGCGGCCTGCGCGATGGTGCCTGGCGATTCGCGATCGATATTGATCGCGGTTTCTGGGGGATCCTCTGAGCGCGCACTATGACAAGGCGTACTTCGACAAGTGGTATCGTCATCCGCAACACCGGGTGAAGTCTCCCGCCGAACTTCGGCGGCAAGTGGAATTTGTGTTGCGCGTAACTGAATGGGTGCTGGGTCGACCGGTACGGAGTGTGCTCGATGTGGGATGCGGCGAAGGACAGTGGCAACCACAGCTGGCGCGACTGCGGCCCGCGGTGCACTACGATGGCGTTGATCCGAGCGCGTACGCGGTGGCGCGGTTTGGCAGGCAACGCAGACTGCAACAGGGTGGGATCGAGGATCTGGACATGTTGGCCCTTCGAGAGCAGTACGATCTGGTTGTGTGTTGCGGGATGCTGAACTATTTGCCACCCGCCACGCTCCGGCGGGGACTGGCGCACCTGTGTCCACGAACCGGCGGAGTGGCCTACCTCGAACTTTTCTCGAGTACCGACGCATTCGAAGGTGATACGAGCTGGCCACCGCCACAGTCGGCGGCGTGGTATCGGCGCGTGATCCGTCGTGCGGGCTTTCACCCGATCGGCATGCACGCGTATGTGAAGACGTCGCAGCGTGCACGCGTGTCAACCCTTGAGCGCTTCTGAGATTTCGACATCATGAACGATTCACCCTGGTCGGACTTTGTCGATCGCCTGGCCGCTGAACGGCGCGTCTCTGGTAGCGGGCGTCCCATCCGCGCGCTGGCCGAGGAGTTTATTCGACGCGCGCTGGCGTTGCTGTTCCCCCAGTTTGCGGGCGTGGACGCCGAGTGCGGTTTGGACGTGCGTGCCGACGCCCTGCGCGTTGAACAGGTGCTGGGTTTGGCCATTGGCCCGCTGGTGCCCGATGCGCCGGGCGTGGTGGCGGCATTTCTGGACCGCATGCCTGACGTGCGGGCGTTGCTGATCACGGATGCGCAGGCTATTCACGCCGGCGATCCCGCCGCCGAGAGTCTCGACGAAGTGATTCTTGCGTATCCAGGTTTCATGGCCACGGCAGTGCACCGGTTGGCGCACGAGCTGTACCGCCTGAAGGTGCCGGTGGCGCCGCGCGTGCTGTCGGAGTGGGCGCACCGCGAAACCGGTATTGATATCCATCCGGGCGCGCAGATCGGCGCCTCGTTTGCCATCGACCACGGAACGGGCATTGTGATTGGTGAGAGCAGTGTGATTGGCGAGCGTGTAAAGGTGTATCAGGGGGTCACGTTGGGGGCGCTGGCGGTCAGCAAGCAGCTGGCCAACCGCAAGCGACATCCGACGGTTGAGCACGATGTGGTGATCTACGCCAATGCGACCATTCTGGGTGGGAATACGGTGGTGGGTGCGGGCTCGATCATCGGTGGCAACGTTTGGCTCACATCGTCGGTGCCACCGCGTTCGGTGGTGCAGTTCAACAGCACGGTGGCGCAGCGTCCAACGGACGACGGGCTGGAGTTTCATATTTAGTGGGGCGCTATTGTGTGCCGGGGGTGCGTGTGTGCGGAAGATCGCAAGCACTGAATCACGGCGGAGTTCGCAGAGCCATCGTGCAGGACGAGTTCGAAAGATCGAACCGCCAAGGACGCGAAGGTCGCCAAGAACCACGTTGTTGAACAAACTGTTCCTTTGCGTCCTTTGTGTCCTTCGCAGTTGATTTCGGTTCGGTATTTTCTCTACCGCGGAGTTCGCAGGGTACGCAGGGAATACATGATCGCCACGCATCGTTTTTGTCCGCGTCCTCCGCGCGCTCTGCGGGGGATTTGATATCACTCTCGCCGGAGCCTTCACACATGCGCGCCAACACCATTCTCGATACGATCGGCCGCACGCCGCACGTTCGTCTGCAACGGCTGTTCGATCCACGCATCGAAGTGTGGATGAAACTTGAGCGGGCCAATCCGGGCGGCAGTATCAAGGACCGCATTGCGTTGGCGATGATCGAGGACGCCGAGCAGCGCGGGTTGCTCACGAAGGACAGCGTGATCATCGAGCCCACGTCGGGGAATACCGGCATTGGCCTGGCCATGGTGGCGGCCGTGAGGGGGTACAAGCTGGTTCTGGTCATGCCCGAGTCGATGTCCATCGAGCGTCGACGCATCATGGCGGCCTACGGCGCGACGTTCGACCTCACGCCGCGTGAGAAGGGCATGAAGGGCGCGATCGAGCGCGCCGCCGAGTTGGTGGCACAGACTCCGGGTGCGTGGATGCCACAGCAATTCGACAATGCGGCAAACATCCGCGTCCACGCCGCGACCACCGCACGCGAAATCCTCGATGACTTCCCCGAGGGTATCGATTACCTCATCACCGGTGTGGGCACCGGAGGCCATATCACCGCGTGCTCGGAAGTGCTGAAGCAGCACTTTCCGTCACTGAAAGTACTCGCGGTCGAACCGATGAAATCACCCGTGATCAGCGGCGGCGCGCCCGGTCCGCATCGCATTCAGGGCATCGGTGCTGGATTCATTCCAGCCAATCTGCATCGGGAAGCGCTGGATGGTGCAATTCAGGTGAGTGAGGAGGACGCGTTCCTGTACACCCAGCGCGCCGCGCGCGACGAGGGCATTTTCATTGGGGTTTCCAGCGGCGGGGCATTGGCGGCGGTTGCAAAGGCGTTGCCGCAAATGCCGGATGGTGCGCGCGTGCTCACCTTCTGCTACGATACCGGGGAGCGATATCTCTCGATCGACGGACTGTTTCCCGTTTGAACGCCGTTGGGCCACCGTGACAACCAACAACGCCGCTGATGCGATCGTTCGTTTCCACAAGGGTGACAATGGTTGGCATGTTGGCGTTCTTCACGCGGGCGAAGGCGCAGTCGACGGGTGGCCGCTGCCGGACCAACCGCTGGATCGCGCTGCCGCCGGGGAGTAGCGCGGACTTCCAGTCCCCCCACTTTGCTGCGAAAGTCTGGCGGAGGTGAGGGATCATGCCCTCCGCGTAATGTGTGAACATCGCCGCCGCTTTTTCGCGCTCGGGCAGAAAATCTACAAGGTGGAAAACGAGGGGCAGGATTTCGCACGGGATTTCTACGCCACGTTCCAGCATAAGGTCGCACGGTGGAGGCCGAACGATGAAGTGATGACGTGGTGGCGGCGGCAGTTTTCCGGTGCCGTTGCGGGAGTCGCATAAACGGCCGCGGCTGGAACTGGTGGCCGGGGAGAAGTAGGGTGAAGCAACGCCCTGATGCGGGTCATCGTGCGACTGGTGGGTAGGTCCCCGGATGTCGTGTTTCGTACCACGCGCGCAACCGGGGGAGCGCCGAGAGGCCCACTTGCGGATGAATATGGTGTACGATGTGATAGCCAATGTTACGCGGAGCGAGCGCAATTGCGCCGAGCAGATCGAGGTGATTGTCGTTCGTGGTCGCCATGATGGTATCGATGCGGCGGTCGGGTGCGCGCTCGTAGTTGTGCTCAATCAGCACGCGTCGCGCCGCGAGCAGGCCGGCGATCGAGACGGGAACGATGTATCCCCATTCAATCGCTGCCGGCCATGCAACGAGCGCCGCAACCACCCCGCTCTGAAACACGACTTGCCCCATTTCGGCCCGCGCGCAGTCGATGACCTCTCGCGAATAACGTAGGTCGGCTCGAGTACGATCCTGCAGGAAGACGTGCGCGTAGACGTTTCGCAGCGCGGGAATACCAAAAGCGAGCACCCCGACGACGGCGCGCAACGTCCAGAACGGCACCAGCAGCAGTCCGCGGAAAGTGTTCATGGTCCACCACAGTGCGGTCTGCTTGCCATCCTTAAAGTAGGGATCCGTCTCCATTCCGCTGTCACGATGATGCCTGAGGTGGTGGTAGCGCATTGCGTTCAGTGTCGACGCCAGCGGATATCCGCACAGCACTTCCACAAAGCGCACGCCAAGCGTCTTCGACTTCAGGGGCATGTGCGTCATGTCGTGCAGAATCACACCTAACGCATGAAATCGCCCGGCGAGCGGTACGAGAAGGATCGGGTATGCCCACCATGGAGTGAGCGCGACCGCGACGAGCAGGGCGACGATCATTCCCCATTCCGCGAGTGTCATGCGCACCAGATCGGGCACGGTGGTGGACCGAAGTAGCTCTCGTGGGACATCCCTCCGCGCAAGCTTCGGGGTCGATCCTCCTTCGAGCGCCGCCTCGAGGCTGTCAACGAGGTGAGCCTCGTCGTCGCTGTTGACTCGTGGAGTCGTGTTCATGGGAAACCCTCGTGGAGAATGAAGTCAGAAGTCGTCATCAGATGGTCGCCATCTCGAATCCCGGCGGAGCGACGGCAGACATTGTGCGCATGCGCTCGGGGTTGGATCCGGACGGCAGTACGGCGTAGACGGTGATCGGAACTGTCTGCTGGATGTAGCCGTGCAGCGCACGACCGAGTTGCCATTCAGCGAAGTCTGCGAATGCGAGGCAGTGCCAATCGACCTCGGGCCAGTTATCGAAAACACGATCGAGCATGCCGCGAAAAACCGTTAGGCGGTCACCGTCGGCAAGGCCGGCGGCAAACGTGAGATGCGTCAGATATCCGACCCGCAGCGGCTCGCCGGCGCGCGGAATGCGTACGCCACCGCGGGGCAAGATGCGGCTCGTGCGCTCGAGCACACGCATGGACATCGGCATCTGCGACACCATGATTTGCTTGGCGATCGATGGCGACCACGACGCGGTGCATGCGACGATCGTGTCGCCGTCGGAGGCAATGATGAAGTCACCGAGAGTGAGGCCGTCCCATTCGGACAGTCGCCTTCTCAGCTCGTCACGAAAGCCAAATGGGATACTGCGATTCTCAGTCTCGAAGAACTTAGCGAGGTGATCGGCGTCGGCGGGTTCAGCTCGGCGCACTCGCCAGTGCGCGGAACGGCCGCGCCCGCGTGCGAAGGGAAGGCGCGCTATCACATTGCGCATCGTGAATGGCGCGATAGGCACGAAGGCCGGCGCGTCGACTTTTCCGGAAGCCAGCGTGCGCCGGGCGAGGCGATTGTCGTCGAGGATCGTGGTGAGCCAATGCGTGCAATCCGCCACTTCCTCGATCTCGCCCGATCTCCCGATCACATCGCGGAACAGGTGTCGCCAATTCGCGATTGACTCGCGGTGGAAGCCGATCCTCAAATCGCCAAGATATCCGACCGTGGTGGCAGATCCATCGACCCACGCCGCCCGCAAGGAGATGGTGCCCAATCCTCTCACAGCACCCCGATCGTCCACAGCGATCATCACGTACGCGCGGTCGCCCTGATACCGGAGGAGACGAAAAAAATCTGGCGATCGCCGGTAGAGCAGCGCAAAGCTCGAGGTCTGCATTGGCGCGTGGTCGAAGAAGGCGAGGATGCGCGCGTTGTCGTTCGGTGTCGCAAGCCGGCCACCCGGGACACGTTCGACCAGCTCCGCAAGACGCACGGTGGGCACGATCAGAAGTACCGCTTTTCGAGCACCGAAACGTCCTTGGGAAAAGGGATGGGCGGTCGGAAGATGAGCAGGTACCGATACCAGATCGGCTGCGTCTCCCGTATGGCGCTCTCGCGGTGCAGTTCCTGCCACGGCATCGCCGGGTGCCGGTGATGCGTGAGGTTGTAATTGAAGTTCAGGAACAGCATCCGCAGCAGCCACGGAGCGCGTACGTTGTACGCGCCTTCGATCACATGAAGAGGCGTGTACAGATGGTAGATCCACTGGAGCGACGACCAACTGAACGCGAAGGCCGCGTAGCAGATGGCGACGGTCTGCCATTTCCAGGGCCCGAGCGCGAGGACGAGGGCCCAGAACGTAAACAGCCCTAACCCCTCGAGGCGGAGCGCTTGCCAGTCGCGGCGCTTGAATGCCAACAGTCCAGCGATGAACGTGTTGCGCGGCGAACCTCGCGCCACACGCTGCACGACCTTGTGCGGGACGAAAGGCGCAAGGAGCGGGCCCACTGCGCTCGCGAGCCAAATACCGCCAAGGATTGCGAAGTAATACTGGACTCGCTTCCGAAGCGCGCCCTCGTCGGAGTGAATGAGTTCCGGTCGCTCGGATGCCGTACGATTGCGACGGTGATGTCCCCAATGCTCCACGCGAAGTAACGTGGGTGCGGTGCCGAACAGCGTGCAGCTCACCAAACCGATGAGGTAGTTCAGTCGCGGGTTGCGATGCGCGTTGCGATGACAGTACTCGTGCACCAGCGTGAACACGCCTTGCATCATCAGGCAGAACACCACCACGGCCGCGCCGCGTGCCCACATCGGGAGTTGCGTCGAGTCAGCGACCGTGATCAGCCCCGCCCACGCCACGACCTGAATTCCGGCGACGACGAGGTTCGATGTGCCATAGCGTCCAAGCGCAGTCCAATTGGGCTCTTCGAACGGCATCTCCTGTTCACCGCCGACCGGTATCGGCCGGTCCACCGATCTCTCCGTCACCGTCATAGCTGCACCCTCGCAATCAAATCCAGAAGTGGACCTCGTCGACGCGCGGCTCCGGCGATGGGCCCGCGCCCCCTTGTTCGGCATAATCGCGCAGCGACTCGACAAAGTCGTGAATGCGATCCGCGTCGGTGGAATGGAAGCGCACGTCGCTGCCAAACCGACGGAGGTTGTCGCCCTGGTTGCGCATGATGTCCACGTCCTGCGTGATGACATGGCGCGTGTACAAGGGCAGCCAGAGCTTGGAGAGATAGTTGAGCCAACCCAGCTTGTAGCTGATGAGTGTGTAGACGATCGTGTCGAACGGGCTCCTCGGCGTGCACGTGCTGGTGATCGTGAAGCCGCGGCGCTCACCGAACGTGTAGTCCACGCGCGTGGTGTTCGGCATGTAGAACTTGTCGGTGTGGACCGTCGGCGCACCGCCGGGATTCACAATGCGTCCTGTGAAGCCGATCTCGTCGTTAGGCAGGTCGTAAGTCACCAGCACGCTATCGCTCGTGCGCTCGACGACCACGCGCACGCGCTTATGCGATGGCTGCCGGAACCAGCCCTTATGGACGAACGTTGTGTGTGGGACGTCCATGAAATTCTCCACGAGGTGCGTGACCTCGTTGGGGAACTCCGTCACCATGTAGTACGTTCCCCAGCCTGGCGAATCCCAGTACGGCATGGGGAACGGGTCGCAGGTCGGCGATCCGTCGCCCATCCACACCCAAACAAGGCCGTCCTGTTCGCGGACCGGAAAGGTCGCGACGCCGCACGGAAGCGACGACGTGATCTTGCCTTCAGAGGGGACTGACACGCGCTGGCCATCGCCGTCGTACACCCATCCGTGATACGCGCAGCCGAGACGACCGCCAAAGACGGCGCCTTTCGAGAGCGCGGCGTTTCGATGCGCGCAACGATCCTCCATGGCGACTGCGCGACTGGCGTCCGCGCGCCACAACACCAGCGGCTGCTCGAGGATCACGCGCCCGAGAGGCCGCTTCGCGATCAACTCCTGAGACTGCGCCGCCGCGTACCAGGCATTCTTCAAAAGACCGCACCGGTCGCGCAGACGCGACGGCGCTGCCGGTGGATTCATACGGGGGCTCCGTCACGCACGGTGTCGGCGCCGGCGCCAAACACCATCGTGCAATCGATGGTCGCGTCGAGTTGAGTTGGTTTGATGTCGCCGACACGTTCCCCCCGTGCGACGCGGGCCTGCTGATATCGCGCTGCACCGTCCTGCACGACGACGACGTCAAGCGGTGCGAGCTGCCCCAGCGCGCGCGCGTACGCGTATCCGTGGTTTTCGCCGAGCTCGCGCTCAAGCGCATCACGCAGCACATGCGTGACCCCGCGATCCGCGAATTCGGCGTACAATCGGTAGCGCGGCGGGGTCCCCGGCGTGCCTCGCGCAGGAGCGAGAAGCGCGAAGCTCAAGACCACGGATGCCTTACTCGCAGCCGCCTGCAAGGCCGCTCCCACCAGAACCGCGTTTAGCTTCTCGCCGCACAGGTCGGACACCTGATCGATGCGACCGAGAAACTGGAGGAGCGGTGCCTCCTTGTAGCGACCGTGGCAAAGCACGGCGTCGCCAAGTTGGTATCTAAAGAAGCCTCCGCCAGTCGATACAATCGGTGCATACGTCGCACCCACGCGCAACTCGTGCGCGAGCAGCGGGCGCGATGACGGACGTTCGAGATCGACGAACTCGAGAAAGTGGCTCGTAATCGCCGCCACAGTGTGGGAGACGTCGCCTTTCATCAGCGGGATGGACACGACCCCTTCGGTCGCGAGCAGTCCCTTGGGCTGGACACGTGCGTGTGGAAGCTCGGCTTGGAGCGCTGCCATCGCGTCTTTCGCGGGGCCATCCGCCCAGCATGACACGATTGCCAGCCGCGGCCAGAGTGCCTCACCCAGCGTGCACCTGTTAAGCCGCGCTCTGATGGACTGCGCTCGCGTGCGAGGGAGCTCATCGAGAATCTCGTCGAGTCGTTGTTCGATGTCGCGCAGGAGCAGGGTGAGGAACGACGGATGCCACACGGAGATGAGCCCCAGGTCCTCGGCGGCCGCGAGGTGCCGTACGGTCGCCTTGCGCCAATCGGTGATGTCAGCAATGCCAGCGACGGTAGGCGGCACCGCCAGCGTCATCCGGATCGCGGCGCGCGCGGGCGGGCTGAAGTACTCGGTATCGTCCTCGAAGCCGATGGGCGTTCCGCCGGCGGTTCGCTCGCGCGCCCGGGTCACGGGTGAGATGGACCAGTAGCTTCGGGTCCCGCGCAGCGCCGGCACGTTTGTGTACAGGTCTTGTAGCCATGGGCCCGTGGCGGCGCCGAACTCCGAGAGGAGCACGTCCGTGTACGGCACCAGTTTGCCAGGTGCGGTCGATCCACTCGTTCGCTCGAAGATCCGAACAGGCGCCTCGGTCAGCACCCGATCCTCCCCCACGGCGGCACGCGCTATCCACGGCTCGAGTTCCTCGTAGTGGACGATGGGAACCCGCTCCTGCCAATCGCGAACAGAGTTGATGCTGGCGAAACTATGTGCTCGACCATAGGCGGAGTTCGTGTTCGCAGCCACGAGATCGCGAAGCCTGACTTCCTGTGCGCGCTCACATTCGCCCGCTGCGCGCTCGAATCGGCGACGGGCCGGACCGAGCGAGGCGCGATACACCGCGTGTATGGCACGAAGGACGTACGTCCGGTTCATCGCGTCGTCTCCTTCACGATACCACCCGCGATCGGACGTGCGTCCCGCGCTCGACGACGGACTAGACGCAGTAGTCTCCTGCGGACGTAGTTGAGCGCGAGGGCCGCGTTGATTCGGCCCAGACAGCAAAGCTCATCACCGAGGGCAGCGTGCGGGTTGCGTTCGTAGAAGAAGCGGATGTGATCGTCCTCGCGCTCGGTCACGCCGATCGATGCGACGCCATCATGCAGACGTCCCGCGGGCGTCTCGAAGTGAAGCACACCACGGTCAGGAAGCCACGCGTCGCCATACTTTTCTCGCGCGAGCTCGTCGATGACCTGACGCTGCCACGCAGGCGTGGAACGGTCGTAA
>JANOKE010000097.1:0-12745 GCA_031419135.1 Gemmatimonadaceae bacterium | reverse complement strand
GCCGGCCCAATCACCTTTGGCCCAACGCGAGTGCTGGGGAAAAACGAGTTCGCGGTCGAGCTCTGAAGCGACTGATCGTGGAGAACTCGCTCAATGACACCTCGGATTCTCCAACATGCCTATTGGATTCGTCGGTGGGAGAAGTTGTGAGCCGCCGTTCCGGGTTCGCGCTCGGCAAATGGGTCGGTGAATACGATCGCAGCGGTCGTGTTCGTGATTGAAGACAGCGCGAGGCTCGTTTTGCTCGACACGGCGCGTGCAACACCAACAATTTCGCTGGCACGAGGTTCTACGATGAGTCGCGTGCCTCCATTTCGCCCGCGGTCGTGCGCACTGTGATCACGCGGAGCGGCGGCGTGGTTCTGGTATTGTCGCTGCCGCGCGATTGAATATACGGTCCAAGCAACGGCGTGATGTTGTCGACCGCGAGACATCGAATTTCGAAAGACTCGGTCTCGAACCGTCAGGCCATCGGAGACACGGCAAACGCCTCGCTCCCACTCGGTGAACGCGTGGTATACGTCGCACGACGTATGGTGGATTTCCGTCATGGCATCACAGAATAGCCGGACGGAGCGACCGCATGGGTCACACACGCGCAGTTGCCGACGGTCGCCCCACACCCTTCCCGAGAGACAAGATGTCGGCTCATCGCCAACGGTGGCCACGCAGTGTGCGAATGGTCACACCACTGCTCCTTCTCGCAGCCTGCGTGAAAGTCTGGACGCCCGTCGTGCGTGCGCCTGGCGCGCCCATTCCGGCCGAACCATCGGGACTCACCGTGTCGCCCACGCACACGGCAGTCGGCGCGAACGGCGCCGCGACGCTCAAGGTCCATCTCAAAGACGGGAAGCTCTGGATTCTCGACCGTTGGCAGGAGGACACCGCCACACGCGCGCTGACCGGGTTCGGAACACTCTTCAACATTGATCGTACACGCGTTCGCGTAGACTCCATGCGCGTGCCGTTTGACAGCGTGGCGTTGCTCGAATCGTACGGCGTGCGCAGTAAGGGCTCGTTCGGCCTCGGGCTTCTCGCGGTCTGGAGTGCCACAGCAACCGCGGTGACAGTCTCGTGTCTGGCCGACCCGAAATCGTGCTTCGGCTCGTGCCCAACCTTCTATCTTGAGGGCGACACCAGCGTTGTGCACGCCGAAGGCTTTTCCGGATCACCGTTGCGTGTGCTTGAGGAGCGTGATGTCGACCACCTGTTTCGTCTCGATCCGCCGGCCGGACCGCTCGTGATCATGATGCGCAACGAAGCGCAGGAGACGCACGCCGTGCAGCAGGTCCGACTGCATGTGCTGAATCGCCCGCTTCATGGTCGCGTCTACCATGCCTCCGACGACACGTTTCGTCCGGCCACGCGCATCACTGCATCGTCCCGGTGCGTTGCGTCCACCGGTGATTGCCGCGAACGCGTGCACGCGATGGACGATGCCGAATGGTCGTCGCGCACGGACGCCACCGATCTGGGCGTGCGAGAGCAGATTGAACTTGCCTTCCACGCGACCGATCTTGGAATCGACAGCACGCGTCCCGCGTCGATAGGGCTCGTCATCGGCGGCCGCAACACGCTCGTGTCCACCTTCGTGTTCTATCAGGCGCTCGCGTACGCCGGCTCGCGTGCCGGCGACATGCTGGCGGCGTTCGAACGCGGTACGAAGGCTGACCTCCCACCGGTGTTCGCCACCCTGCGCGATATGGCCACGATCCGGGTGGAGATGTCGCGGCCGGGCGGAACCTGGCGACCGGTTGGCCAATACGTGGAGGCGGGACCGATCGCCTCTGACGTGCGCGTACTTCCCATCACGCTGCCGCCAGGCCAGGGGTCCATTCGTTTCCGACTCACGCTCGCGCAGGGATTCTGGCGGCTCAACCAACTCTCGCTGGCGCTCATCGGCGAACCTGTCACCGCCGTCACGCTCACCCCCGTCTCAGTGGAGCACCGCGCCGGGTCGCAGCCGGTACCACCAACGCGGTCGGCGGCCTGGAATCCGCTCGCGTTGCTCACCAATGAGGAAGACCATCTCATCACCTACCCCGGTGATGAATACGCGATGCACTTCGTCCTGCCCCCGCGCGAACGCAACGGCGCACGCGAGGTGTTCCTGGAAAGCACCGGGTACTACTACGAGTGGATGCGGAAGGAATGGCTGCCAGAAGAGAACGCCGCGAAGGCGGCGCAACTGCTCTATGCGCCGTCAGCCGCATTGAAGGCTCTGGCCCCTTTGTTCAAGGCGCGCGAAGCCCACATGGATTCCATCTTCTGGCGCAGTCGGGTCGGGGGGGGCTCACGATGACCCGGTTCCGCATCGCTGTTCCGGTGCTCGCGGCGCTGGCACTGCTCGCCCCGAACGCAGACGCGCAGTCGCTGGCTGCTAATCCGGCGTCACCACGCGGGTCGGAGGTGCGCGTCGCGGTACGTGCCGGCGCGCGTTCAGTAACCGTGAAAGGCGAGTTGCTTGCCATCGACTCGGCACAAGTCTGGATCGTCGTGAAGGACCGCATTACGACGATCCCGCGCGACAGCGTGACGCGCATCAGACTCCGTGTGCATCGGTTCGGCGGCGCCCGCGCGGCGATTGTGGGCGCCGTGGGTGGCTTCCTCACCGGTCTGGGTATGGTGGTGGCGTGCAGTAGCCTTGAAGAGACCAGCGATTGCGGCGGCGTGTTCGTCGCCTGGCAGATTCCGTGGGTGGTGCTAACCGCCATCTCGGCGATGTTCATGCAGAGCAACAGTTGGGAGGCGTTGCCCGTGGATGGTTGGTGGCGCGTCGCCGCGTATGCGCGCTACCCGCAGGGCGCTCCGCCCACCCTCATCGCCGAGCCGCTGGTGTTTCCACAACGTTGAGGGGTTCACGCGCATCAGGCCGTCGCCGGGATCGG
Organism: Gemmatimonadaceae bacterium; assembly: GCA_031419135.1. GTDB lineage: Bacteria > Gemmatimonadota > Gemmatimonadetes > Gemmatimonadales > Gemmatimonadaceae > Gemmatimonas. The sequence goes on along the minus strand of JANOKE010000097.1, from coordinate 9,857 downwards.
ACCAGAATGTGCCCGTGAACACCACGGTATGCGCCGAGGGGTCGGCGACCGTGCACGTCGACACAGTGATCGTCACTGCCATCACGTCCTGTCAGTGCGGTGGCGTGCGTTCTTGATCTTCTGGATAGGTCTGTTTATATTGACCTATCGAAGTAGTCAAAAGGAGATTTCATGCCAAATATCCCGATTTCCGAAGCCAAGGCTAAACTCGCGGCGCTCGTCCGAGAGGTTGCTGCTTCTGGCGAAGCGTATGTGATCAGCGTGAACGGTCGACCGATGGCCGAGCTGCGCCCGTACGTGCCGGTGCCCACGCCGGGTCGATTTCGCGACGCCATCACGTTCGACGACGACGCGTTTGATGCGCTTCCCGATGCCGAAGCCACTGCATGGGGGCTGTAGCGCCCGACGAACGCCCGCTGTTGCTCGACACGGTCGCGTTCATCTTCTGGCATGCCGACAGCCCGCGGCTCACACCGCGTGTGCGGACCGCGTTGCACCAGTCTCTCGCGCGAACGATCTACGTCAGCGCAGTATCCGCTTTCGAGATTGCTACCAAAGTTCGACTCGGCAAGCTGCACGTCCCGACGGCAATCGTGTCAGACTTTCAATACGTCGTGGAGGCCGACGGATTCCGTATGCTCGACCTCGATGCATACGCCGCGGTGCGGGCCGGACAATTGGTCAGCGCCCATCGTGATCCCTTCGACCGACTGCTCGCCGCACAGGCACTGACGCGTGAATGCACCATAGTGACGCTCGACGATGTGTTCGCAAAGGAGTTTGGCGTCGAGGTGTTCTGGTAGCAACATTCGCGGTCGGTCTTCCATCACGCGCATTGCCTGGTCCTGTCCAGTTGCGCCCATACCACCGCGATCCAGCAACGGCCTTCACGCTCCAACCGCGGCTCACCAACTGGCCGTGGCCGACATCGCCGTCATGAATTGCCAGCCAGCATCAAGGACGACGTCCGATTACTCAGACATCCGGCATCCCACGCCGCGAGAAATCGCACTCGCGCGCGGCTCGTGCGCTTAACTCGCGGTCAGCGTTCCGCGCCGCCGATCTCGCGCACGAGCAGGCTGGTTGGCTCGCGCCCGCCACGGATGCTGAGCTGCACCAGCGCGTTGATGCGCAGCCACTCCTTGCCACCCTGCTGGGTGAGCATGACGGGCGCAGGATGCAGGAACATCCCCGCCACATCCATTGTGTCCAGCGCCACGACAGCGGCGAGGTCGCCCACCTCTCGTACGCGCAGGCGTCCCTTGCGCAGAGCGTCCTCGTAGTTGAGGGCGAGATCGACGCGCATGGGCGGCTGGCCGGGTAGCACGAGTTCCGCGCCGGTCACGAGGAGGTCCACCGCCGCGCGATCGTTGACGGGCAGCGACTCGTACATGTCGGGATCGGCGGCGCGATAGCCGCCGCTGACGATGGCCTCGAGCGCGGTGAGGATCGCGATCACGTTCATCGTGCGCAGTCGCTGCTTTTCGGGATCGTCGGGCAGCGCTCCGCTTTCGATGAGCACAGTGCTGGTGCCCCACTGTTGCACGAGGTCGCCGAACGCCCGCGGGTTGAACGCGTCGTCGTACTTCGCGATGCGTCCCGGGATCTCCTGTTCGAGCACGGTGCGAATGCGCGCGGCCACGAGACGCGCCGTTGCGCGCGTTGGACCGTAGCCTTTCTCGGCGTCGGCGGCCGGCGCCAGCAGCGCGATGCCTACCTGTCGCCCACCCGGCGCACCCAGCGTGCGCGCGTTCTGGTCGTGCAGGTTGAACCCGAACGACGGCTTGAGTGAGTCGCGCAGCGTCTTAAGCGCGCGGGCTTCCGGCGTGGACAGTCGACGCGCATCGCGATTCACATCGATACCGATGGCGTTCTCGCGCTGGAAGAGTTCGGCGCCATCGGGGTTGAGCATCGGGACCATGACAATAGTGAGCCGAGTCGCCAGCAGGTCGCGCAGGTCGTTGTGCGCGCGCGTGGACTCGCCGAACCAGGCGAGCAGGTCGGTGAGCGACATCGTAGCCGTCGACTCGTCACCGTGCATCTGTGACCAGAGCAGCACCTTCGTTGGGCCGTTGCCGTAGGTAATGGCGTTGAGTGCCCGGCCCTGAATCGACGCGCCGAACTGTGTCACTCGCAGTGCGCTGGAACGGACTACTGGCTCGAGCGCCGTCCACAGTTCAGCGTGTGTGAACCGGCGCGAGTTGATAGCTGCCACGCGGTAGCGTTCGGCCACTTGTCGTCCGAGCTCGAGGCAGCAGTCCCCGCCCCACGGCGCGGGCGGAGTGGGCACCGCAGTGCCCAGGTCGAACTCCACGCGCACTCGGCGGTCGGTGCTTTCCCGTCGCAGGGCGTACGCGAACAGGCGCGTCTCGCGCGACACGTCGATGGTCCACACGTTGGTGCGCGCGGCAGGAATGAGCGCGGCGGTGTGCGCGTCGGCGTAGTACTCCTGACGCGTTGCGGTGCCCGCGTCGCGCGTGTCGCCACCGTATTGGGTGACAGAATCTTCCGTGCCGTCCGCGTGTCGATGGTCGTGCTTGAGTCGAATGCCGGAGGCCGACCGGGTGAGCACCCAGGTGCGCGACCGGTCCTCGCCGACATGGAAGGGAATGCGCATCTCCGTTGGCGTGCAGCTGCGCACGTGCATGACGAGCGCCGAGCGGCGCATGATGCTGTCGGACGCCGCTCCCTCAGTGAGCCGGCCGCCGAAGGCGCGGCCGCAGAGCGACTGCAACTGGGCCCAGTACGCGTCCTGCGGACTGGCGGGCACCGACGGCACGGGCGTGGTGCGGCAACCAAGTACGACGCCGGCGATGAGGGTTGCGATACGAACAATGCGAGTGTTCATCAGATCACGGCGAGAGGAGACAGGTCGAGCGCGCGACGGCGAACGTTATGGTCGCGTATGTGGAAACGGACCGACGACCGACTCCGCTCGCGTGGCAACGCGATCGAGCTCCGACAGCAGTTCCGGTGCCTCCTTGGGCTCAGCCAGCACTGCGAGTTCGGACCATATTTGCGTCCACAGCAGCTGTCCGCGCTGCTTGAGGATGACGCCCTCTATGTCGACCCAATCCTGCGGCCGCGCCGCGAACGCTTTGTGTACAATGAGATCCTCGGCCGAGCACGTCCGGAGCGTCGCGCCGCGTACCAGTTCCACGTTCGAGGATCGCTCGATGGCGCTGGCTTCGAAGGGCATCGCGCCGAGTGCGACATCGATGCCGAATCCATCAGGCGTCCGCAGCAACAGTACACGATTGCGGAGGGCAAACTCCGCCGCTCCGCTGATACGACTTTCAAACTCGGCAAGCAGCGCCGCGGTGTACACGGTCTCGCCGCCAAACCCCGTAAGCAGCGTCAGGTCGAGATCGTTCGTGAGACGCGGCGTGCCCCATCGGAAATTTGCCACCCCGCCGATGAAGCAAAACTTCCAGTCGTGGCGCTCGAAGATCTGTTGTACTCCAGCGCCCGCTTGAAAGAGGGTGTTCACGCGCGTGTACGTTGGTGCATCAATCGCTGCTGCTCGATCAGCCCCGACGACGCCGGTGCCAGTTGGTCTGCGCGCGCCGATTCTACGCAGGCATCCTCGAGGTCGGCTGCCACACGCCAGAGATCCACACTGCGCAGCTCCGCCTGACCCACACGCGCGAGTTCCACCGCAGCGGAGCGCCATTGCGCCATCCACAATTGCTGTTGGATAGAAGTCGGTGGAGTCATGAGACGAGTATAGCGTCCTTTCTCACGTCGTGCCGCTCGACGCGATAGCGGCCGTCGAGGGCGGTGTTGAGGCGGTCGGTTTGGGCGGTCATGAACTCATGGATGCCCGAGGTACACGGTGGCCATGCCGCCAGCGCCGAGCTCGCGCTCGAGGCGGTAGCGGTCAGCGAGCGCGGTCTTGAGGCGTTCCAGCACGGTGCTCATCGCTTGCCCTGCTGCAGCTTCTCACGCAACTCGCGCCGCCAGTTGTGTACCACGATCGCCTTGGCTTCACCACCCGCGCGACGCAACATGAGGAAGTGCGCGCCGTCGGGCGCGACATCGTACGACTGATGCGTGGGATCGGCCGCGTCGGTGCTGGGCAACGCAAGTCGGCGCGCACCAATCGCAATCTCCGCGCCGGCGGTGATGGCCACCGCGGTAATGCCGTCCGGCGCACGATAGAAGAGCGTGCGTCCAGTAAGATCCCACATCGGCTCGCCGCCGCCGTTGTTGCTCACCTGCACCCGCGCGCCATCGCCAGGAAACGGTCGCACGTAGATCTCACTCCGTCCGTTCTGGTCCGACTGATACGCGAGCCACTTGCCGTCGGGCGAGAGTCGCGGCATGATCTCTGACGAGGCCCCCGTGGCCATCGGCCGGAATTTCCGGTCACCTTTGAGGTCGATGGCGAAGATGTCGCGGGGGTAGGTCGGACCGGGCGCCGTGCGCACCACGAGCCATCGTTCATCCGGCGAGAGCACCGCTTCGTTGATCTCCGCATCGGCCACGTAGAGTGTGTCCGCTTTCGCGCTTCCGTCCACCGGCACCCACAAGATCGGCGTGCGGACGTAGTTAATTCCCTTGGTACGATTCCCTCCGTCGACGATCGACTTGTAGAGGATGCGTTTACCGTCCGGCGACCACTCGGGTGCCCGATTGATGCCGACCGCCGTGAGACGCGTGAATGTGTTGCCCGCGCGGTCTTGCACCCAGATATCCGAGCCATCCTTGGCTTGGATAGACACGGCAATCCGTCGCCCGTCAGGCGAGAAACGCGGCGTCTCGTACTTAGCGGGCTCACTGCGCAACGCCACCTCCGCTCCGCCACCAGCGAGAACGATCCGGGACATGCTGGCACCAGGCAGAAAGGCGAGTGTCCCGCTCAGCGAGAGCCCAACGCCATTCACGTTGCTTTCGAGCAGCACCGGCTCGCCGCGAACACGCAACGCCTCGACGTCGAACCCAATGGCCATCAAGTCGCCGTTCACATTCAGGTAGATGAGTTGATCGTCGACGACACTGAGTGCCGCGCTCCCTCCCGAGACCCCGATATCGGTGACCTTCTTCGTATCGAGCGAGATGGCCAGGATGGCCGCCTTCGACGCGCCTTGGCCGCTGCGCACGAGCACCGTCTTGCCATCGGGCAGGAGCGCTGGGTCCACGGCGCCATCCACGACCGCCCTCTCGGTGAGCGGCGTTACGGTGCCACCTCGCACGGACGCCGCAAATAGGCCATCATTGGTGCCGATGAGGATGTTCCCGTCGCGCGCCCACGCCAGCCCGTAGATCTCCCGTTTCCGCTGCTCGCCACATCCTGACTTGGGCCGCCATCAGCGGAGACTCGGCGGATATCAAACCCTTCCGAATACACGATCTCACGCCCATCGGGCGAGAAGGCGACGTTCTTGAGGGATCGGTCTGCGAGTTCGACGCGCGCGCCAAGTTCGCTCACGCGCTGCACGATCGTGCGATATCCGGTGACGCTGGACGTGACGTACGCGAGCTTGTCACCCTGCGGCGAGATCGCGATGGGGAAGCCGCCCACTATGACCAGTTCGCCGGCCGGCAGGTCAATCAGCGTTCGCACGACCGGCATGTCGGGGATCGCAGGTGGATGCGTTCGCACCCAGACGAATGCGGCGATTGCCACAACAGCGGCGCCCCATGCCGCGGCCTCGCGTAACGCACGACTGCGGCCCGTGCTCGCCCCGCTGACAGCTGAAGCGACGGTCAAATAGCGTGAGAGCGCGGCGGCATCGCCTTTGCCTTGCAACGCCTGCGCATACTCGCTCGCGGTTCCGAACCGATCGGCGGCAAGCTTCTCGAGCGCATGCCGCACGGCCGCGTCCACGTGCGACGGCACACTGCGTCGCAGCACCGTGAGCGGACGTACCTCCTCGGTCATGAGCTTCGCAATGATGGCCTGCGCCGTTGTGCCGCTGTGCGGTGGCTCGCCGGTGAGCATCTCGTACGTCATCGCGCCGAGCGCGTAGATGTCGGTGCGCGCGTCCACGGCGCGGTCGCCGGTGGCCTGCTCTGGGCTCATGTACTGCGGCGTACCGAGCGAGAGGCCAGTCTGTGTGACGCGCTGCCCACCCGCCTTGCTCACAGCGAGTGCGATGCCGAAGTCGGCCACCAGCGGCTGCCCGTCGGCGAGCAGGATGTTCTCCGGCTTGAGATCGCGATGGATCACGCCGCGCCGGTGCGCGTAGTCGAGGGCCTGCGCAATCGCAACCGAGAGGCGTACTGTCTCCTCGACCGGCAACTGCTTCTCGCGCTCCAGCCGCGCGCGCAGCGTCTCGCCCTCCACAAACGGCATGACGTAGTACAGCAATCCCTCCACCTCGCCGCTTTCGAAGAGCGGCAGGAGGTTGGGGTGCTGCAGGTTCGCCGTGACCTTGATCTCCGAGAGGAAGCGCTCGACCCCAAGCACCGCACCGAGTTCGGGCTTGAGCACCTTGATGGCGACGGGCCGGTCGTGCTTGATGTCGTGTGCGAGGTACACGGTGGCCATGCCGCCGGCACCGAGTTCGCGGTCGACGCGGTAGCGATCAGCAAGGGCGGCGGACAGGCGGGAGATGGTCGAATCGCTCACTTGTTCGCCTCGTCCACCGCACGCCTCATTGCCGCCACCCAGTTGGGGATCACGCGCACGTAGTACCCGAGGTTCTCCGCCGTCGTCTGCAGATATACCGCATCGCCACCTGGCATCACCGCGTGCGACCAACCCGGCGTGTCGATGAAACGTGGATCGGTGAAGAGCACCTCGCGCGCGCCAACGGGTGCATCAGCGCGGCCATCCATCCGCACGCGGCTGAATGTCTGGCTTGGCGAGCCATTACCGCCGACGTACGAGAAATACACCAGCGCATTTGCGCCATGCCACAGCGGCTCACGGCCGACCAGGTCAACGGTGTACTTCCGGTCCATTGCGGGCCACGGTTGCACGCTGACACCGGTCGCCCCCTGCGGCGTGTACGCGATCCATTTCCGGTCGGGAGAGATGGAGACGAAGTTGGCGCGGAGCGACAGTGAATCGACACGGACTGGATCGACGGTCGGATCGATGATCATGTCGGTGCCGCCGGTCATGCCGACACCGACGAGCAGGAAGTTGTCGGCGAGATACGACGATGGCACCATGCCGATCGGGAGCTTGCTCGTGAGCAAAACACGTGGCGCCTCGGGCGAATCCAGGCGGCGCAGCATCAGCGATTCCGTGTCGGGATCATCGAAGTCGTACTTGCGATATACCAGTCGACGACCATCTGGACTCCACGATGCACTGCTGACGTAGAGCGCCTGATCGAGCGTTTCATGTCTGCGCGTGCGCAAGTCATAGAGCCACAGCTCCTGCGACTGCACGCCTTGCACCACGGTGGCGAGCCGCTGCCCATTCGGGCTCGGTGTGAAGCGCAGGAACGCGGCAGGATCCACCGGCAGCGACGTGGCGGGTCCGCCGCTCGGTCGACGCACCAGCCGCCCGACCTCGGCATTCACGCCGGGTACGTACACGAGTGCGCCGTCGCGTGTGAGATCGAACTGCCCGCCGCCCGTGTATGCCGTGCGGCGCACGAGCGAAACAAGCGAGACGGATCGCCCGACGATCAGAGAGTCACGATTCGTGAACTTGGTAGCCGAGATGGTGCCGTCCAGCCCCATGTAGACAAGGTACTGGTCGTCGATCACCCGGAAATCCGCGCCGAGGAGGAGCGGAGGGCCCGCGGCCGCACTGGAGCGTCGGATGAAGCGCTTGCGGTTCGGTGGGGACAGGCTGACGACGGTCGCGAACTTGTTCGCACCTCCCGCGCAAAGCACATCTGTCTCGCTCAGCATTTCCGGCATGACGCAGTACGACATCGGAACAGATCGTCCCGAGCCTGTACCGGGATCGATGAAACGCAGCGTTCGTCCGTCTTCATCGGAAAAGAGCACACTCCCGTTGGCGAGCCAGCTTCCGCCACGCGGATCTGAAGCGGGCGCCCCCGTGGTGACCTGACCACCGGCGAGGTTTGCGATCTTCAAGCTCCCATCGGCAACGAAGGCGACGCTCTTGTCATCCGGCGAGATGCGCGGAGTGCCCAGCGCACCGTCGGTGCCGGCGATGGCATGCGCGTCGGCGCCCCTGAGACTGCGATACCAGAGCTGCGACGACTCGCCGACCTTCGCCTCGTACACGATGAACGATCCATCGTGCGCGACCGCGAAGTTGCGATAGGTATCCTCCATGCGCAGCGGCGACGTAGGCGGCAGTCCCACATCGCGCACCTCGGCGCGGGTTCGTGTGAGCGTCCACGCAGCGAACCCGGCAGCGCCTACGGAGGTGAGAGCCAGCAGCGACGCCACAGCCTTCCAGCCGTTGCGGCCTGCCGTGCGTCCTGACGAAGCGCTGTGGCCCGTGACGCCGAGCGGCGGCTGAAATCCCGTGTTGATCAGCGCGTCTGCAAACGTCTTCGCACTTTCGAACCGGTCGGCCGGCAACTTGGCGAGCGCGGTGAACACCGCGTGCTCAACCTGCATCGGCACGGTGTCCCGCAGCGTGCGCAACGACGTGGGCTTCTCGCTCAGCACCTTGGCCACGATCGCCTGCACACTGCTGCCGGTGAACGGTGCATCGCCGGCGAGCATCTCGTACGTCACCGCGCCGAGGGCGTAGATGTCGCTGCGCGCATCGATGGTGCGTTCGCCCATCGCTTGCTCGGGACTCATGTAACTCGGCGTGCCGAGTGAGAGCCCCGTTTGCGTCATGCGTTGCCCGCCGGCGGTCTGCACGGCGAGCGCGATGCCGAAATCGGCCACGAGGGCGCTGCCATCGTGCAGGAGAATGTTCTCCGGCTTGATGTCGCGGTGGATGACGTTCTGCCGGTGCGCGTAGTCGAGCGCGCTCGCGACTTCGCGTGCTATGCGCACGGCGTCGGCGATGGGCAGCTGTCGTTCGCGTTCGAGGCGCGTGCGCAGTGTCTCGCCGGTGACAAGCGGCATTACGTAGTACAGCAGCCCATCAGCCTCGCCGCTGTCGAGCAGCGGCAGGATGTGCGGATGCTGCAGCCGCGCCGTGGTGCGGATCTCGCTCAAGAAACGTTCGCCGCCGAGCGCCGCACCGAGATCAGGATGCAACACCTTGATGGCGACGTCGCGATCGTGCTTGAGATCGTGCGCGAGATACACCGTGGCCATGCCTCCCGCGCCGAGTTCGCGGTCGACGCGGTAGCGCTCGGCGAGAGCGGCACTGAGTCGCGTCACAGCGTCGCTCATCGTGGTGCCCCATTGTTGGTCATCTGGAGCCGCGCGGCGTCGAGCGCACCACTGAGCACGCGAATCTCCGACCGCGGCTCCACACTCGGCAGCAACTTGATCAGGAATCTTCCGTCCGGCGCCAGCATCCACGCGCGACCCGGGAAGTCGGCGAAATCGTACGTCACGTACACCGTGGGCTTGCCGAGGATGGGTGGGTCTCCCGGAGTGAAGGAGACCGTCATGATGCTGCGCCCGAAGCGGTAGAACAGGCGATCACCGCTCTCGGCGAAGATGGCTTCGTAGCCGCCGTCTGGACTCACCTGAAAGCGGCGTCCGTCCGACGGGAACCGTTCCACGAATACATCCGCGTGACCGACTTCTTCGTCGTAGGCCAGCCAACGGCCGTCGGGCGTTAGCGCAGGAGTCTTCGCGCTCTTCAGTCTGTCCAACATCGTGAACGGCTTCCCGTCGACGCTGACGGCGAGACCGGTCAGGCTCTGCTGGCCCTGCATGTTCACAATGACCACACGACCGTCGCGCGATCGTGCGTAGCGGCTGGCAAATCCGGGCAACAGTGTGTCGGTCTTTGATCCGCCGTCCGCGGGAATTCGCAGCACGGCACCCGGATCGGCAGCGGTTTG
>JANOKE010000096.1:0-7595 GCA_031419135.1 Gemmatimonadaceae bacterium | reverse complement strand
GCTGACCCCTCCAACGCTCACCCCTTCGGTTGCTCACCCCTCCAACGCTCACCTCTCGGCTTTCCCCATGCAACAACATGCTCCCCACTACGCGAATTCGGTTCGACTATCGCCGTCGCGCACGCTGCACGTTGCAGCATGCGAAATCCCCAGAATCTCGACGTGCTGGCGCGCGCCAATGCGTTGGTGCTCTCGCTCCACCGATCACCGCTCAGCAAGAGCGGAAAACGCGCGCCAGGACTCAGCGCTCAGCTCTTGCGTTCGGTAAGCTCGATTCCCTGGAACATCGCGGAAGGTGCCGCGCACGACGATCCGGGCTTCGTGCGACACCTGACCATTGCGATCGCATCGGCGAACGAGGCGGAACAACAGCTCCGGCTGGCCCACGCGCTTGAATTGCTCGGCGCCCACGGCCACTGGCATCTTACCGAGATCGTCGAAATTCGACAGATGACGATCGGACTGCGGAAGTCGGTGCTGCGCAAGGGACAGCGGGGAGAGTGAACCTCTACCCTCACCGCTCACCCCTCCAACGCTCAGCCCTTTTGCTGCTCACACCTCCAACGCTCACCCCTCTGCTGCTCAACCCTCTACCGCCTAACCCTCCGGGCCGGGCCAGAGGTTTGAGCAACGGAAGGGGTGAGGCCAGAGACGGTGAGCAACTGAAGGGGTGAGCGTTGGAGGGGTGAGCGGTGAGGGTAGAGTCAACCCAAGACGATTCTTGCTTCGATGGTGAATCGTTGGCTGCTACTCCGGGACCATGGTCGTCCCTGACAACCGCTCAACAAGTCCCCGCGACGGGGTGCGCCACGCCGAAATGATACCCACCACGAGCATCGCCACCGACACCGCACAGAGCGCGATCACCAGCGGAGTGCTGCGGTTCGTCAGGATCAGCAGCAGCGTCACCGCCGCAACCGGAATGGGAGCCCACACCAGAATCTGTCGCCAGGCCATGCGCAGTCGTCCAGACCGTTCACCTGGACGACGAACGAGTTCCAATCCCAACAGGCGCAGCAACACGCCACGACGCGCGATGAGTGCCGCGGCAATCGACATGAGGGCAGCAAACATGACGATCCCGAGGCTGCTGAACAACGGAAGCAGCACGCCCATGCGCACCTCACCGGGTGGCATGCCGTTCCTCGTCGTCTCCACCCAGCGGTCGGCCTGCTGCAGTGCCTGAGGATCAACCTGCGGGAGATTCACCACGATGGAATCGGCCAGCTTCCATTCGCGTTTTGAAATGAACGTCGTAGTGTTGGCGACGGTGTCCGCCATACTCCGCTGACGGACAATGCGGTCACGGAGGTGCCCTGCCAGATACACCGCGACTAATCGTCGTTGCGGGGCCAACGAATCGGCGGCGTTTTTCTTGTCACTCAGATAACTCACCAGTGGCTGAATTCTTCGCGCGTCAACATCCGTTGGGGTCACGAGGTTGAAGATGAACCACATGAATCCGCTGACGAATACCAGCGGAGCGACGGTCGCCGCCCACAGCGTGGCGCGCCGTCGTGGCGTCATGGCCTCGGTTCGCTCAGCCGCGTCGGCCAGCGACGACTTGAGCGCACGCAGATCGGGGGTGGCCGACGTCATCTGGGCGAGCACCGCGTGAGCCCGGAGTGGCCAGGTAGCCGTTGTCGAGCCATTGGCACCGGCTGCTGCGACCAGTCGCGCGATGTCACGCAGCAGCGACGGCGACTCGTTGCCGCCGGCGGCGGACACTCCGCCCGTTGCGCCCAGCGGGAACGGCAGGATCATGGCACGACCCTCGTCGGTAACGAGCACCTGATCCAGCATGGCATCCATCGCGTGAGTACCCGATGCGACTGACGCCGCGTCTCTGTGTTCATCGCGGGCGAGCATCTCATCGACCAGGTCGCTGAGCCACGCATGCAACTCGCGCCATTCGTACTTCTGCGAAAGCCGGGTGCGGAGCGCCACGCCGGACGTAGCGGCGTAGGCATCCCACGCCTCGTCTGGTGCTCTCCTTCCCCCAATCCATCGCGCGCATCCGGCCCGAACCGCTTGTCGCTCGCGATCCGACAACGGCAGCGACGCGGCGGGCTTGCGCACAATCCACACGGCGCGACGCAGCGCACCATCGTTCCCCACCAATACGTCTGCGGTGGACGCCAACGTTTCGCTCACTTCGTAGGGACCGACCCTCGAGACCGACGCAGTGGCGGCTGGCAACGCGTGCTCCACCGTTGTCGCGCTCCGGTGACGGACAGTCGACACGCGCTTGCGCAACACGCGCGTTCCCGTAAGCCGATCATGCTCGCCGAGAAATCCGTTTGACTTTCGTGCGCGGACAAACAGCGCCACGAGGCCCAGCCACGTGATCGCCATCGTGGTGTATGTGCGCGCGTTGGTATTGGCGATGGCCAGCCCCGTCGCCGCGGCAACAAGGCCGGGGGCAGCAATCAGCAGTCCGCGCACCGCACCACGCGCCACACCGGGTGGGCCACCGGAAAGCCGTGCGACACGCAAGCCCAACAGTCGCTTTCCCGGTGACCAGCCGGTCAGTCCTTCGATGAGAGCGTACCAGACAAATTCAATGGGCAGCGCGCACAATGCCTGCAACAGCTGATACCGTGGATCGAGCGCGAAGTTGGCAAAGTTGAAATCCGCGGGCTTGATTACGGGAACCAACCCCGACGCGAGCGCGCCAATGATCCAGGCATCGATCATCTGCGCCGCGAAGCGTCGGACCAACGGCGCCGGCACTGCTTCTCTGGGCAGGCACGCTTCCAGCGACGCCCTTAGCGCGCCGTAGTCGGCAAATCGTTCGTCGCGCTTGCGCTCGAGACACTGCATCACCGCGGCGTTGAGCGCCTCCGACACATCAGCGCGCTGCTGCACCAGCGGCGTTGGCGTGCCACTCATGACCACCGCGATGAGCCGTACGGCGTTGTCGGCGTTGAACGGCAACTTGCCCGACAGCAGGTAATACAGCGTGGCGCCCACGGCATACATATCCGACCGCAGGTCCAGTGTTTCCCCCATCAACTGTTCGGGCGATGAAAACACCGGAGTGCCGAGAAACAGTCCCGTTTGCGTGAGCCGCGCGTGATCGACCTGATCGACCGGCCGCGACAATCCAAAGTCGCCCACCTTTACTTCGCCGCCGGGCCCCACGAAACAGTTCGCTGGCTTGATGTCGCGGTGCAAGATGCCGTGCCGTTGCGCGGCCTCGAGGCCGTCGATGATCTGCAGCGTGTCGCGGATCGCCTCGTCGATCGGCAGCGGCCCCTGGCGCGCCACCTTTTCTTCGAGCGTGCCTCCATCCACGAGTTCCATGGTGATGGTCGGGAGTCCGTCGATCTCTTCCGTGCGGTACACGTAGACCGTGTTCGGATGATTGATCGACGCCGCCGTGCGGCCTTCACGGAAGAAGCGTTCGCGATCCTCGTCGCTACCGAGTCCCGACGTGAGCACCTTCACGGCCACTTGTCGCCCATCGTCCAACTGTTCGGCGGCATACACCGCCCCCATGCCGCCCCGTCCCAGCAGGCGCTCGATGCGGTAACCGCCGAAGACGGTGCCGGGAGTAAGGTCTGCCATCGGTGATAGTCAGTGGTCGTTGCGGCCGTGGGCGGTTCTCATTGTTCCACTCCAAACGTGTACACCGTTCGTGACCGGTACTCGGCACCCGGCCGCAAGATCGTAGACGGGAACGCCAACCGATTCGGTGAATCCGGAAAATGCTGCGTCTCGAGGCAAAACCCGTTGCGTTTCAGATACACGTGGCCTCCTTTGCCGATGTGACTGCCGTCGAGAAAATTGCCGGTGTAAAATTGAATTCCCGGTTCGGTGGTCACAACGTCGAGCGTGCGCCCGCTCCTGGGTTCCACCACCCGCGCCGCGTGCGTCAGACCGGCGCCCGTGCGATTGATGACGAAGTTGTGGTCGTATCCATCGGCAATTCTGAGTTGTTCATCAGACTCGTTGATGTGCGCACCAATCGCCACCGGCGCACGCAGGTCGAATGGTGTTCCCTTCACCGACTGCAGCAGGCCCGTGGGAATCAGGGACGAATCCACCGGCGTGAAGGTGTCGGCATTCAGCGAAACCACATGTTCCAGCACGTCGCCCGCCCCGTCTCCGGCGAGGTTGAAGTAACTGTGCTGCGTGAGATTGACCGGCGTGGCCTTGTCGCTGGTTGCCAGATAGTCAATTGCGAATTCGTTCCGGTTGGTGAGCGTGTACGTGACCTGCACCGTGAGCGTGCCCGGGTACCCTTCTTCGCCATCGTTGCTGGTGTAGCGCAGCACCACACCCACACCACTCGAATCCTGCGTCGTTTCGGCGCGCCACAACACCTTGTCGAATCCCTTCAGGCCGCCGTGCAGCGCGTTCGCGCCATTGTTGACGGCCAGCGAGTACCTGGCGCTGTCAAGCATGAAGGTGCCCTTGGCGATTCGATTGGCATAGCGACCCACCAGCGCACCGAAGTACGGCGTTGCCTTGATGTAGCCGTCAATACTGTCGTAGCCGAGTACGATGTCACCCAGCGCGCCCCTTCGATCGGGCGTACGCAACGAGATCACAATCCCACCGTAGTTGATCACCCGCATTTCGACGCCGCTCGCATTGGTGAGCGTGAACACATGCACCGAGTCGCCGGATGGCAACACGCCGAAGGGTGCGCGCACCACGGTGGCAGTGGCCTTGTCGGGAGTCTTCGCTGGGTCTCCGGACACGCAGGCTAAGGGACTGTGGAGCAACAGTGCGGCGCCCACGACGTGCGAGGCAGAGCAGCGGTTAAGGGGCTTCATCGGGGTGCTCTCGTGAAGGTGATCGTGGCCGTCGTGTATCCGTCGGCGTTGGCGCCTGCCGACGGAAAGGGTACGACCACATCGCGGGTTGCGCCATCCGGAAACGGACCATTCACGCGAAACGTGGACGACGTACCGGCGAGTCCTTCCAGCGCCACAACATACCGCGCACCATCGAGCCGTTGGCTGAGCACGCGCGGTGCCGACGAACGCGCACCGATCGCAGGTGGCCTGACCGGCGGCACAATGCTCCACCCATCCCGATACGACACGGTCAACGTGTTCGACGCGATCACGTTCAGATGAATCGATGCGTGCAGGTCGCCGAGTGTGTATTGGGTCTTGACGCCGGGGTCTGTGACCTGCGCACCCAACGGCAATGCCGGCGCGAACGTCACGTCCAGCGGAGCGCGATCCTCACCACCGCGCCGACGAACCGACAGCGTAATCTTTCCTCGGCTACGCTGCACGGTGAACGAAATCCGCTCCGGCCCCACCGGTACATTGTCCACCGACACCGAATCCCAGTGTGGCGGCAGATGCGGAGCGATTTTGATGCGGCGTGACGGCGCATCCACTTCGATGCCCAGCATACCGCGGATAAGTGGTGTGAGTACCATGGAGGTGGCAAAGAACTGCTGCGGCACTGCCGTGTCGAGTGGCTTGTACAGGCGCCCCGAGATGACTTCCGGGTTGCGTCCCAACGCGTGATCGAACCCGGTTCGGGCGATGGCTTCGAGTGCGAACTGACCCGCCGACGCATTGTGATACTGATATTGTGCAAGGGCCACGAAGCCCGTCACGAACGGCCACACCGCGCCATTGTTGTAGTGAAGCGGATCGAACAGCGCGCTCGTGGCGCTCAGCGGTCGCGCACCCCAATCGGTCATGATGCTTGACGACGCGAGCTTGGCCGCCATCTCCGCGCCGTGCGTCTGATCGAGGACTCCGAAAGCCATCGCCGTTGCAGCCCACGCGGTGAGACTGGGATTGACCGAACCATCCTGCAGCAGCGCGAATGCATACTGGCCAAGCGTTGGCATCCACAGTTTGGATTCCATGGTTGCCAGCGCCTTGGCGCCGACCTGCCGCGCCTGTACCGCCAGCGCCAACTCGCCAACTTCGTCGGCCATGCGCGCGAACCGTTCGAGCGCTGCCACCCACACCCCACTCATGTACACATCCGACAGAATGCCGATCTGCAGATCACCCACCTCCAGCGCGCCGGCGCCGGCTAACGGGTTTTCCATCAGTCCGTCGCCATTCGCATCGGTGGACAGCGACCACTGATACGCCCTTTTGATGTTGGACCACAACGCGCGCACCAGCGCTGAGTCGCCTGTCTGTCGCCAGTATTCTCCGAACGCCAGAATCCAGAACGGACTCGTGTCGCCGTGATAGTACGGGTATGGGTAGCTGAACCAATCGACACGACCAGCCCCCTGCGAGATTTCATGCGTGATCTTGCCGTCGGCCCGCTGGTATTTTGCGAAGAATCGCAGGGCGCCGTCGCGCACGAGGTCCGATTGTCCCGCCCCACTCATGGCAAACGAGTTGATGGCCGCGTCACCACCAAAGAACCAGCCAAATCCCGGACGGTCGCTGGCCGCGCCAGACAGTCCGTATCCGGCCACCAGTCCGCAGCCCAGGTCGGGATTGCACACAAATGACTCGTCGAGATTGACCTTCGCGTACTCCACCGCCCGATTGAGCAACGTATCGGGCGAGTGCAGGGCAAACATCGTGGTGCGCAGCGAATCGGCGTGCATCACGCGGCGCTTCCACTCCCGCTCGGCAGCACCGGGTGCAATGAGTTCCCGATACATGGCCAACGCCGAATCACGCGACATCACGCCGCCCGCCAGCACGATCGGGATGTAGGCCACGCGCGCGTTGATATTGCGACCCGGCGGTTCACCCAAACGCGGTGCGGTATATCGCTCGGCGCTGCTCCCCACCGCCAACACAAGCTGCGGCGGTGCGGCGGCCATCATGTGCGCCGGCACATCCGACGCCTCGGTAACCGCCGGCGAACCAAGAAACGCGTTCACGGATCGTTTCGCTTCCGAGAAGAGAAACGCACGTGCGTTCTGTTCCCAGATGAGGTATTGTCCGCCCAGCGACGCGGGCCAGGCGAAGTGGATATCGGGCGCAAAGCGCACAAGGATATCAAGCGGCCGGATCGCATCGACCTCGAGCAGCATCACGATCGCGGGCTTGTCGAGAGGCACGAAAATGTGCTGACGCACGGTGAACTGCTCGTACGCGTACTCAATGGTGATGCCTTCCGGCCGCTCCGTCACCGACTGCGCGATGGTATGCCCGGCGATGGGTTCGGTGTATTTGGGCACACGGAACGACAGCTCGAAATCGTGCAGCCATTTGACGGGCCACGACCACAGCTCAAGCCTGCCGTCCTCGGTGCCCATGGCGATGGCCCGCCTTCCAATGGCCGACAGGAATACCCCCGGGCGTGCTGGTCCGCGCAGCGCCAGCGGCGACTCGCCCAGCGGGAAGTATGGGATGGTGGTGGTGACGCCATCAAAGACCGCGCGCGCCACGGCCGGCGGTGCACCCGGCGCGCGCGGCGGCGGGTTCTGAGACACTATCCGCCGCGTCGGCATCAACACCAACGCCGCGGTGCAGAAAAACCACCAATGTCTCATCGGCTGATCACGCACGTTGGGGGGAGTGTATCACGCGCTGCTACGATAGCACGCGAGGGCCACGCCATCCAGCACCTTCCGGCGCAGGGCTTCCAACGGTTCTCGACATGAGTCTTGAGGGGCACAGAGGGGTGAGGGCAGAGGG
>JANOKE010000095.1:0-1842 GCA_031419135.1 Gemmatimonadaceae bacterium | reverse complement strand
TCCGCACCTGGAAGCCATCGACGCGGAGCACGGTGGGCACGTGCCATTCTAACCAATCCGTTAGGTTTTAGCAAGTACGTATCGGCGCGTGCCCGCATGCCCTCTAACATTGCATGAAGCAGACGCCGCAGACTCGCGGTGAGTGTCAAGGTAGTTGTCGCACGGGGAATCATACGACGGCGGGTTGAGGGGCCTCCGTTGGTTGCTGGTCGGGGGTCAGTCGCACGGTCGTGATGCGGGTCCAGTCACGGGTCCCACGGCTCCAGCGTTCCGGATGCGCCCCCTGTGCCGCGCGATAGAGACCAGCGTCCGCTGCGCGAGGATGGCGATGTCGCGACCGGTATGCCGATCTTCCGGCGTGACGAAATGGATCGCACTGTGCTGATGCACGTGGTTGTACCACTGCACGAACGCGGCGACCCACTGCTCCGCCTCCTGCAGCGTGACAAACGGCTGGGTCGGAAAGGCCGGGCAGTATTTGAGCGTGCGGAACAAGGCCTCGGAGTACGGGTTGTCGTCGCTCACGCGTGGACGACTGAACGACGGAATGACGCCCAAGCGTTCGAGCGTGCCGACCATCGTCGCGCCCTTCATCGGCCCCCCGTTGTCGGCGTGCAGCACGAGGCCCTCGGGATTGAGCGCGCGCTGCTGACACACGTGGGTGAAGAGCGCTGCCGCACGGGTTTCGTCTTGCGTGGGATGCACGGCCCACCCCATGATCCGTCGGCTCCAGATATCCATCACGAGATAGAGATACCAGAACACGCCGCGCACCGGGCTCTTGAGGTACGTGATGTCCCAGCTCCACACCTGATCGGGCGCGGTGGCGACATGCAACGGTCGCGCGCGATGGACCGGCGCGTTGGCCCGGCCGCGATGCGTCAGCAACGCGGCGGCGCGGAGCACGCGATACACCGTCGATTCCGACGCGAGATACCGCCCGGCATCGGCCAGTCGCGGGACAATCTGATGCGGCGACAGATCGCAGTACGCCGCGCTGTTCACGGTGTCGAGCAGCACCGCGCGTTCCGCGGTCGACAGGGCGTTCGCGGGGATGCCATGCGGGCCCTCGCGTGCATCGTCCGGATGCGCCCCGCGCCAGCGTTCCACGGTGCGCACCCTGAGCCCGATCGCGTGGCACGCGTGCGCGCGGCGCGCGCCGCTGTCCACCGCCTCGTCAATCAGCGCGCGAATCATCGTCCGCTCATCGGGGCCGTGATATCGTCCGCGTCCCCCCAAATCGCCCGGACTTTTTTTTTGAGCACCAGCAACGCGGCCGTCTCCGCCAGCGCGTGGTCTTTGCGACGCAGTTCGCGCTCGAGGACCTGGATGCGCTGCGACTCGACCGACGGACCCGCCTTCACGCGGACCGCGGGCGTCCCCAACGCCGTTTCCGCGGCCGTGCGCCACGCGGTCAGCTGCGCGGCATGCAGGCCTTCACGGCGCAAGAACGCCCCCAGCGCTGTTTCATCGAGACTCTGCGCCGCGATCACCACGCGCAGCTTCCCAGCCCCAGTCCACTTGGTTCGGCGTTTCGCTTGGGTCATGCCCTCAACACTATGCGCCTCGCGGAGCCAGCGTGAGAGGGTTTCCTGCGAGACGCCGACCGACGGCGCCAACTGATTCGCGCTAATCGCGCGGGGTCCCACCAACCGCTGCACCACCCGCGCCTTGAATGCCGGACTGTATGATGTCATCACGCCCTCACCTACGCCCCCAACGATGTTGTTCAGAGTACCGATGACGGTGCACCGGTCATGCGACAACTATCCTGACACAGGGGGCTCGTGAGGTGTGCGCCAGCTGCGCTGGCGCTCTATTGAACTGCGGCGCAGCTTATGC
>JANOKE010000094.1:0-1637 GCA_031419135.1 Gemmatimonadaceae bacterium | reverse complement strand
GTCAGGATGAGCTGACGTATGTCGAGGAGCGGAACCTCGCGCCCATCGATGCGCCACACTTTTTGACCTACTGGAGCGAAGTCACCGTTTGGCAACTCTTCCCAATCAGTAGCGCGACCGAGTCGGAGTTCGGCGTCGGCGTTGCGCCAGACGGCGGGAGACAATGCCGGCAGCAGGACTTCGCCGAGGTCGAGATGCCGAATCTCCTCGCTGGTTTGGACGCGCGCCGGGATCCAACGTAAGTCGCGCAGTCTGGCGGGTGGCTCGATCGTCACCGATGCCAGATGCGCGAAGGGGATCCACAAGTAGCGTCCACCAGCGCACACTTCCAACCGGGCACCAATTCGCGGATCGGCGTCTTCGATGGTGATGAAGGGCGCGTCGTTGCACGTCCCGCCCTGCACCACAGGCGCGGTATCGCGTGGGTAGTCACCTGTGGCAAACATGTGCTCGCGCACCCGTTCCGCGACCAGCGCAGCGCGATAGGTGGCCGCGCCGGCCTCTGCCATCGCCCCGTCGCGGGCGAGGGCGTCCAACTGCTTTTCCGCGCGGTCGTATTGCCCCGCGAACGACAGCAGTTCAAACAGGAACGAACGTCGCTGGACGTCGGTCGGATTGCTCCGAAGCTCGACGCCCAGCGTTTCGATGGCCGCTTCCAGCCGACCGTCCTGAAACAATTCGTTGGCGGTAGGCATGGAAGGGCTGCCTTTAGGCTTTGTCGGAGACCGTCGTGAGGTCCCACATACCCTGACCAGCGGTGGCCATCTTGCCGGTCTTGTCTTGCTTGAAGTACTCGATCGCGCACTTGCCAAACGCCAGCGACACGGATTCGGTGGGCGAATCATCGCCACCCGACGACCCACTCCACTGGATCGACTCCACCATCACCGTTTCAAACGTGTACGTCAGAAAAATCTGCTGACCGGCCGTTCCGCCCGCCTTGCGCATCGTGACAACAACTTTGGCGATGTGCTGACCGTCGCAGCAGCTCTGAAACAGCAGTGCCGACGCCTGGTCAGTCTTCTTCATCAGGTTGAACGACGACACCGACACCTTGCCGCCGGAAATGCCGGACGACCCCGAGCCGATCGTGGTCGGATTGGAGGCGCCCCAGCTGAACGAGTAGATCTCGATCTTGCCCTCGAACCCCTTCGCGGTGCTTTCGCCCTTTATCTCGTTGCCAAGGTCCAGAAACGTATCGAACGCCATGGTAGGATCTCCTCAAGGTGATAATGTGCGCCGCGGCCGGGCGCCGCGGCGATGGAACGCGATCCTGCTGGAACCGCTACTTCGCCGGCGGCGGAAGCTCAGCCACCAGCCGCATGGCAACACCAAGTTCATCAAGCTGGTAGTGCGGCCGCATGTACGCCACTGCGCGGTACGCCCCCGGTTTGCCAGGCACTTCGACCACATCGATACGCGCTTCGGAGAGCGGCTTCGCCGCCTTGATGGCCGCCGGGGCGTTCTCCAATGCGATGTAGCTCTGGATCCAGCGGTTGAGGAACGCGTCGACGTCGTTCCGGGTGGCATAGCCTCCGATCTTGTCGCGCATCATCACCTTGAGATAGTGCGCGAAGCGCGACGTCGAAAAGATGTACGGCAGTTGTGCCGACAGTCGTGCGCTCGACGACGCCTTT
>JANOKE010000093.1:0-55458 GCA_031419135.1 Gemmatimonadaceae bacterium | reverse complement strand
ATGAACGCCGCCGTGCGCAAGAATCGGCGCACGCGAACGGCCTGATCGTTTCCGTGGCCGCCGAGACGGTGTCGTTGCTCGCGCGGTTGCAGGCTGATCAGACTGCGGCCCGGCGCGCGCAGGACAAAGACCGCGTCATGCTGCTGGGAATGGTCATCTCGGAGCTCAAGAATCGCGAGATCGAGCTGCGCCGCGACGCAACCGACGAAGATACCGTCGATGTCGTGCGCAAAGGGATCAAGCGACGACGCGAGTCGGTCGACCTCTATCGCAAGGCGGCTCGCGACGACCTTGCCGACAAGGAGCAGCGCGAGGTCAACGCGCTCGAAGGCTATCTCCCGGCGCAGGTCGATCCCGAGGTGGTGCGCGCGGCGGTCCGAGCGGCGATCGTCGGTGGCGCCGCGAATGTGGGTGCCGTGATGGCGCGCGTGATGCCCGAGTTCAAAGGTCGCGTCGAGGGCGCGACCATTAACGCCATCGCACGTGAGGAAGTCGCGCGCGGGGACGTCGCGCACAACTGACCGCTCGATGCCACGAATCGCCAACGGTCAATTGAACACGCCCGCACAACCAACGAACTTTCAAGCCCGGAACCGCGCATACGCGGTCCGGGCTTTCGCTTTCCCCGCATGAACGCGCACGCCCTCGGCATTCTCGAACTTCCGCGCCTGCTCGCACACGTTGCCGGACGCGCGCACTCCGCACCCGGTGCGGCCGCGGTGCGCGCCCTCGTGCCGAGCACCGATCGTCAGTGGATCGAATCGGAGCAACAGCGCGTCACCGCGATGCGCGCGCTGGTTGAGTCGGATGCGGGCTGGATCAGCGAAGCGATACCCGAACTCGCCGATCCGCTCAAACGCCTGCGCATCGACGGCGTGTCCTGGAGTGCACTCGAGCTGCTGCAGGGTGCCATCCTGCTGCGATCATCGCGTCGCACGCGCGATGCACTCCGGGACCCGCGGCGTCCGGTCCTGCTCGTGGCGATCCTGTCGGAACTCGCGACGGCGTTGGTGGATCTGCGCGCACCGGAAGATGCGATTGGTCGGGCCATCAGTGACGATGGGTCGGTGCGCGACGAGGCGTCGTCCGCACTCCGACGCATTCGCCGTGAACTCCGACAGACCGAAGGCGAGTTGGTGCGTCTCCTCGAGCGGGAGATGCGGAAACTCGAACCTCACCATCAGGTGAGCGATCTCTCGGTCACCATGCGCAATGGGCGCTGGGTGATCCCGATGCGACGCGAAGCGCGCGGCTATGCGGGCGGCATCGTGCACGACAGTTCGGGGACCGGTGCGACCATTTTCGTCGAACCGCAGGCAGCGGTGGATTTTGGGAACCGCGTGCGCGAATTGGAGCTTGAGGAGCAACGAGAAGTAGAGCGCGTGCTGCGGGAACTCACCGACACGCTGCGGCCGTATCACGAAGTCCTGCGCGGTGCGTACGAGGCCCTGGTGGCACTGGACGCCTTATACGCGCGTGCGCGATACGCGATCGACGCGCGCTGTGCCGTGGTGGAGTTTTGCGAACCGCGCGAGGGGCTCGCGATCGTTGATGGCAGGCATCCGCTGCTGCTCGCGCGGGGAACGCCCGTGGTGCCGTTTGACCTGACGCTCGATCCGGCAGAGCGCACCCTCCTGGTGTCGGGTCCGAATACAGGGGGCAAGACCGTACTGCTCAAGGCCATTGGATTGTTGGCCACCATGGCGCAGGCCGGAGTCCCCGCGCCCGTTGGCGCGACGTCGCGTCTGCCGGTGTTCGACGACGTGTTTGCCGACGTCGGCGATGAACAAAGCATAGAGGCGAGTCTCTCCACGTTCAGTGCGCACGTGAAGAACCTCGGTGAAGTCCTGCGCTCGGCCTCCGACGCGTCGCTGGTATTGGTCGACGAGTTGGGTTCGGGAACCGATCCCGCCGAGGGAGCCGCCTTGGGTGGGGCGATTCTCGAAACGTTGACCCAACGGGGAACGCTCACCGTGGCGACGACGCATCTTGGACAGCTCAAGTTGCTGGCCACGGATGTCGCCGGCGTGGTCAATGCGTCGCTGCAGTTTGATGCCGTACAACTGGCGCCCACGTATCGCTTGCTGAAGGGCATCCCCGGTCGAAGCTACGGCATCAACATCGCCCGGCGCCTGCAACTGCCCGAGGACGTGCTGCAGCGCGCCGAGCAACGATTGCCCGCCGGCGAGCGCGATCTGGCGCTCTTGTTGGCGGATGTCGAGTCGCGCGAGGCTCGCCTGAGCGACCGAGAGCACGTGGTGGATAGCGCGCAGTCCACACTGCAGGCGCGACTCGCGACGGTGACGGATCGTGAGGTGAAGGTGCGCGAGCGCGAACGCGAATCGGAACGCGAGGCGCGTCGGGAAACGCGACGGTATCTGTTGGACGCACGGGCGGAAGTGGAGCGGGCGATTGCCGACGTCCGGACGCGCGCGGCGCGCGACACCGAGGAGTTCGACGACGCCGCGCGTGCCGCGCGCCGTGTGGTGGAGGACGCGGCCGCCGCGCACGGTGCTGCCGTTGACGCCGTGGAGGTGCGTGCGCGACGCGATCGTGATCGTCACGCGGCGCGTCCCACGCCGCGCGTGGCACAGCCGTTCGGCGCCGGGGATCCGGTGCTGGTGGCAACACTGGGCGACCGCGCCGGGCGCATCGTCAACGTGAAGGGCGATCAGGCGCGTGTGTTGGTCGGATCGCTCACGTTGACCGTGCCGCTGACGACCCTCACGCGCACGGAGGCGCCGCCACCACCCGCGTTCACGGTTTCCCTGCTGGGCTCGTTGCCGGACAGCGAAGCCGTTCGCGAGGTGGATGTGCGCGGCCTGCGGGTGGATGAAGTGGATGATCGCGTGTTGCAGGCGTTGGACGCCGCCATTCGCGCCGACAGGAGCGACTTGCGTATCATCCATGGGAAGGGCACGGGCGCCCTGCGGGCGCGGGTGAGCGAAATGCTGAAGAAGGATACGCGCGTGGTGTCGTTCCGATTGGGTGGCTGGGATGAGGGAGGCGGCGGTGTCACGGTGGCCGAGTTCTCCTGACGTGTGCACCGCGCCGAGGCTATGATCGAGGATATGCCCGCCTCATGCGTCTGACTGACCTGATTTCCCGATGATCGCCGACGACGTTATTGAACGCGTGCGTGTGGCGTCCGATATCGTGCAAATCATCGGCGAGTACGTGCCGCTCAAGCGATCCGGCGCGAGTTATCGCGGCCCGTGTCCATTCCATCAAGGCAAGGGGCCGAACTTCTCCGTGACACCGGAGAAAAACAACTATCATTGCTTCGTGTGTCATGAGAGTGGCGACCTCTTCACGTTTCTGCGCAAGCGCCTGGGTCTGGATTTTGTTGGTGCGGTGAAGCTGGTAGGCGAACGCGTTGGGATCGAGGTGATCGATCAGCCCACGCGCGCGCACGCGCCCGATCCGAACGAACGAAATTGGGAAGTGCTGGCCACTGCGGCCGAGTGGTTTCGGATGCAGTTGACTGACGAATTGCCCGGACGCGAGGCGCGTGCGTATCTGGCGGGACGCGGGATCGATGACGTCGCGTGCGCGCGCTTCGGACTTGGATTCTCGCCGCGAGATGGACACGCACTCCGGCGATATCTGAACGGGTTAGGATTCGATGAGGCGCGGCAGTTGGACGCAGGCCTGCTGGTTCGCCGCGACGCGGACGCTGAACCCCGTGCGCCGTTTTTTGGGCGCATCATGTTTCCGATTCTTGACGAGATGGGTCACCACGTGGCCTTCGGCGGCCGGGCGATGGGCGACGCGGTCCCGAAGTATCTGAACAGCAGCGAGTCGGCAGTTTTTCAGAAGCGTCGCACCCTGTACGGCCTGCATACGGCCAAGCAGGCGATGCGTCGTGCCGGTCGGGCCATCGTGGTGGAAGGGTACCTCGATGCCATTCGGCTCGCCCTGGCAGGATTGGAGGAAGTTGTGGCACCGCTCGGGACGGCGTTGACTGAAGAACAGGCCGCGCTGTTGATGCGCTACACCGGCGAAGTGTTCCTGCTGTACGACAGTGACCTCCCGGGTCAGAAGGCGACTTTTCGATCCGGGCTCGAACTCCTGCGTCAAAAGGCCGCCGTACGCGTGGTATCGCTTCCGGAGGGCGAGGATCCAGACACGTTTGTTCGGGCGCACGGTCGTGGGGGCCTCGAGATCCAGTTGACGAATGCGATTGATCTGTTCGATCGCCAGATTCAGCTGTTGGAACGGCGTGGAGCATTCACCGATCTCCGGCGGACGCGGCGGGCGATCGACAAGTTGCTCCCCACTATTCGGGCGGTGCGCGATCCGCTCACGCGCGACCTGTATCTCGCGCGACTGGCCGAGGTGTCGCAACTCGACAAGGCCACGCTCGCCAGTGAGGCCGACGAACCGCCAACGTTGGGACGTGGCGGCGTTGGGCGCCGCGCCGACGAGCACGCACCCTCTGCGCCGCCCACGAACGACGCACCACCCCCCGAGACTCAGGACGCGTTTCCGTCTCGGGTGCCCTATGTCAAACGTCAGTGGACCGGGCGAAAAGGGAAGCCGGCTCCGCCCGAGTGGCAATCCACGTCGGCACCGCCGAGACCACGGCGCGATGAGCCCGACGAACGCGCGTTGGTGCGCGCGATGCTGAGTTCGCCCGACTGGGTCGAGCGCATCGCTGAACGCCACGCACCGGCAGATTTTCGCGACGCGAATTACGGCGCAATTTTCGCGGCGTTGCGGGCGGCTGGACATTCTGCGGCGCTTGATGAAGTGGCCGCGATGTTGCCGCCCGATGCGCTGGACACGCTGCGGGAACTTACCGACTCGGGCGAAGGGCACCCGTTGGAAGCGACCGACGTGACGCTGAGTCTTGATCGGATCGCCGCGCGGCGGATTGAATCGCGGATTGAGGAAATCCGGTCAGCCATGGGTATAGTTCTTCCGGAGGCCCAGAAGGTACTCATGCGAGAGCGCATGGATCTGGAACCCGAATTGAGAAGACTCTTGTCGATCCGCAGTCCGCGGGGTAATCGGAAGGGATGAGGTGACACACCCCTGTCTGGAGGCGTAGTGAATCCCGAGCTGGAAGCGCTATTGGTTGTGCAACAGGATGATGATGTGATTCGCGGCATCGAAGCGCGTCGCGACGCATTCGCTCCGCGCCTGGCCGCCTTGGACAAGGCTCGGCAGCGGGCCGTCGACGACATCGCCAGGCACGAGGCCGCGCTCGGTCGCGAGCTCGAACGCAGCCGTGCGCTGGAGAAATTGATTGTTGATCACCGACAGCGACACGACAAGAATCTGGCGGTCCTCGATCAGGCGCATAAGCTCAAGGAGGCCACTGCGGCAATGGCCCAGGTCGAGACCGCGCGGCGAGTGCTCGCCGACGAAGAGAGCGAGATGCTGGCGCTGTCCAGACGAATTAACGAACTCCAGACTTCCGCCGATGCGGCGCGCGCCGCGTTGGCCACGTTGGAGCTCCACCAGACTGAGGCACGGGCAACCATCGAATCGGAACGCGGCGCCATCGTAAGCGATCTGCAGTTGGCGATCGCGAAGCGTTCCACCTCAGCGAGCGCGGTCGCACCGTCACTGTTATCGCGATACGACCGCGTTCAGCAACGACGCCGTTCGGCCGCGCTCTTCGCGCTGAATGCGGGTTTTTCCTGTGGCAGCTGTGACACGGCGATTCCGCTGCAGCGTCGTCCGGCGATGACGAGTGGAAGCCAGGCGATCGAGATCTGTGAAGCCTGTGGTGTGCTGCTGTACGTGCCAGCGATGGCGAAAGAGCCTTGACGCGAGACCGACTGCGCGAAGTAGATTGCCTGCTGTGAGCGCTTCGCCAATATCTCCTGAACCGGATTCGGTCTCTGCATTCGCGGCGCACTCTGGCGGCACCTCCAGCGTGCCCCTGACCGCTCGCGATGCGGACGGGTCGATCGCGCCGCGCCAGCGTCCGCAGGCTCGGTGGGTCGTAGCGGTCGAGCCCGACGGCGATGCAGTGCAGCGGCTGGTCACGGCGCTGCTGTTGCCTGAACCGCTTTGTCGGCTGCTGGTTGGTCGTGGGTACTCCGACCCCGAAGTGGCGAAGCGGTATTTACGCCCCAGACTCGACCAACTGGGTGAGCCGTCCACCTTGTTTGATCTGCCTCGCGCGGTTGAGCGGATCGCGACCGCGATTCGTCGCGGCGAAACGATCTTCGTGCATGGTGACTACGACGTCGACGGCATGAGCTCGACGGCGTTGCTCACTCGCGTATTGCGGGGCTGCGGCGCAACTGCGGTGGTGCCATTTGTGCCGAACCGACTCACCGACGGCTACGACCTTGGCCCGGCCGGTGTCGCCGCCGCCATGGCAGCGACCGCGTCGCTCGTCATTACCTGCGATTGCGGTACGAGCGCCCTCGATGCGTGCGCGACGCTGACCGCCGCGGGCATCGACGTGATCATCACCGATCATCATCTCCCCGGGGGGCCGCTGCCGGCCGCGTACGCCGTCTGCAATCCACGTCGCGCCGAGTCGGCGGCCGCAGATCAGGATCTGGCGGCAGTGGGGGTGGTGTTCAAGCTGGCCTTGGCCCTGTGCGAGGCGCTCGACGTGTCTCCGGCGCTGGCGCATCGGCAACTGGATCTGGTGGCATTGGCAACCATTGCCGATGTCGCGCCGCTGCGCGGCGAGAATCGTGTCATGGTGCGTTATGGGCTCAAGCTGCTCGCCGAAACCACTCACCCCGGTCTGCGCGCACTGCTGCGGTCGTCGGGGCTTGAGGGCAAACCGTTGACGGCGGGCCGGATCGGTTTCGTTCTTGCGCCACGACTCAATGCAGCGGGCCGGATTGGGGATGCGAAGCTCGGTCTGCGGCTGCTGCTGTGTGAACGGGAGGATGAGGCGAATGTGATCGCCCGTGAACTCGAGGAACTCAATCGTGCGCGTCAGGAGCTTGATCGCGGGGTCTTGGACGGCGCCGTGCGTTTGCTGGATGGGCCTGGCATGCGCGACCGGTACGCCTACGTCCTGTCAAACGAGGGGTGGCACGCCGGCGTGATCGGCATTGTGGCATCGCGCATCGTCGAACAGACGGCGCGTCCGGCGGTGTTGGTGGCGGTCCAGAACGGCATTGGCAAGGGCTCGGGTCGGTCCATTACGCCATTCGACCTGCACGCCGCGCTGAGCGAATGTTCGGCGCATTTCCAACGCTTTGGTGGCCATCGGGCAGCGGCCGGTCTCACCATGAAAGCGTCCAGCATCCCGGCCTTTGCCGAGCAATTCGATGCCGTCGCTCGCGCAAGACTCTGTGAAGCGGATTTGGTTCCGGAACTGCGGATCGATCTCGACATTCCGATGGATGGAATTGGTGACGAGTTGGAGAAGCTCGTGCGTCATTTCGAGCCATTTGGCATGGGCAATCCCGCGCCCGTTTTTCGCACCACCGGGGCCCGGCTGTCGGCAGCGCCGCGTCGCATCGGAACAGATGGAATGCGACTCATGTTCGACATCCCCGGCCGAACGCTCGAAGCCATTGGATGGGGTCTGGCGTCACGCGCCACGTCACTCGACGTGGCGCACCCGGTCGATCTGGCGTTCCGACTTGAACGCGACGAGTATCGCGGGGTGTCGCGCCTGCAGCTCAAGGTTGCGGACTTCCGGGTCTGAGCGCGGTGCGCATCGTGGCCGGACGGTGGCGGGGACGAACGATTCAGGCACCTGCGGGTGATCGCATGCGCCCCACGGGCGATCGTGTGCGCGAGTCATGGATGAGCATCGTGCACGGAGTCTTGCCCGAAGCGCGCGTGCTCGATCTCTGCGCGGGCAGTGGCGCCTTGGGTTTGGAAGCGCTATCGCGTGGTGCCGCCTCGTGTGACTTCGTCGAGAATTCGCCCGCGTCGCTCGCGGCAATGCAGGCAAATCTCGAGCAGCTGGGTGGACACGACGGCGCTGTGATGCACCGCGAGGATGCCGTGGCGTTCGCCCGGCGTCTTGCGCCACTGGCCTACGACGTGGCGTTTGCGGATCCACCGTATGCAACCGATACGGCGATGCAACTCGTGCAGTGCTGGCTTGACGTGCCGTTCGCGGCCGTATTCGGCATTGAACATCCGGCATCGTTGTCGCTTCCGGCACCCGGGCAGACCCGCCGGTATGGGTCGACCGCGCTCACCTTTTACCGTGACGCCAACCCATGACAGGTATGCCTCCAGCCCGTGGTTCGCGCATCGCTCTCTATGCGGGATCATTCGACCCCGTCACCCACGGACACGAAGATCTGATTCAACGCACGTTCGCGTTCACGGATTGGCTGGTCGTTGGCGTGACCACCAACCTTACCAAAGAACCCTTGTTTCCGGTGGAGGAGCGTGTCGCGTTCCTTCGCGATGTCACCGGCAACGATCCCCGCATTGAGGTGCGCGCCTTCAACGGATTGTTGGTGGACTTTGCGCGCGAGGTTGGCGCGAGTGTCAATGTGCGCGGTCTGCGGGCGGTCAGCGACTTCGAGTACGAATTTCAAATGGCGCTGATGAACCGACACCTGTTTCCGACGCTCGAAACGGTGTTCATGGCACCTTCGCTCGACACCACGTACATCAGTTCGAGTATCGTGCGTGAGGTGGCCCGCTTTGGCGGCAACGTGTCGCAATTGGTGCATCCGCGTGTCGAACGCGCGCTGCACGAACGCTTTGCGCGTTGACGCCGGTGTCGCACCCCGCCACCACGGTATTCCTGGACGATGTGCATCGACGCGCGGCCGCGTCGAGGCGCACGATTCTTTTCCCGGAAGCGACAGATATCCGCACGGTGCGAGCCGTCATCGCGCTCACCAGGCGAGGCACCGTGAACGCCGTGCTGGTGCGGCGCTCTGACTCCGGGACCGGCCCCGTTCCCGCACGCGGAGCCACCATGATTGATCCAATGACCGATCCGCGCCGTCGTGAGGTTGTGGCGCATCTGTTGGTACGTCGTGGTGCGAAGGGTCTGAGCGGCGCCGATGCGGAATTGCTCGCCCAGGATCCACTGTACTTCGCTGACGGACTGGTAGCCCTCGGTCACGCCGATGGCTGCGTGGCCGGTGTCGCGCATACCACCGCCGAGGTGCTGCGCGCGGCGCTGTGGACCGTCGGCGCCGCGAGCGGCGTCCGCACCGTCTCTTCGTCGTTCTATATGGTCGTGCCGGCGTTTCGCGGTGACGGTGATGAGGTGCTGACGTTTACCGACTGCGCCGTGGTTCCCGATCCCACGGCGCGTCAGTTGGCGGACATCGCCATGGCGGCGGCGATTGACCGTCGTCGTATCGTGGGAGACGAGCCAAGAGTCGCCCTGTTGTCGTACAGTACGCTCGGCAGCGCCGACGGCCCGTCGGTCAGCAGAGTGCGTGATGCGTTGGCGCTGATTCATCGCGAAGCGCCATGGCTCGTGGTCTCTGGAGAGCTGCAGGGCGATGCGGCGCTGATACCGGAGATCGCCGGTCGAAAGGCACCCGCCGAGGCGGCGGCCGGTCGCGCCAACGTCTTGGTGTTTCCGTCGCTCGACGCCGGCAACATCAGCTACAAGCTGGTCCAGCGATTGGCCGGTGCGGTGGCGGTCGGGCCGATCCTCCAAGGGCTGGCCCGACCGTGCAGCGACTTGTCCCGGGGGGCTACCGCCGATGACATTGTGCATGTGGCCGCGATCACGGCCTTGCAGGCGGCTCACCCGGCACCCTCACCCTTGGTCGCATGACGCTCCGATTCATCAGGGTCCCATGAACTTCCTTCTCTCGCGCACCGACGATCGACTGCTGGTGAACGTCGACGGTCAACTGGTGGTCGGCAACCGACAGGCATTCAAGCAAGCCGTCCTCGACGAGGTGGAGCAGGGGGTGCGCCTGGTGATCATCGATTTTTCGCGCGCGGCGTACATCGACAGTTCGGGACTGGGCGCGTTGGTGTCCCTTGGCAAGCGGCTCCGGGAATTGGGTGGTGACTTGCGGCTCGCGGCGCTGAACGATGATCTGCGAACGTTGTTCGAACTGACGCGGCTTGACGCGCTCTTCCCGTTGTACGCGTCGCGCGACGACGCGATCGCCGGCGCCTGAGGTGATGGCGGCGCGTTCCCCTCGTCGCCCGGCACGCGTGCCCGTGCCGACCGAGCGCCGCGAGTGGACGATCGCGTCGGACGTGCAGGCGATCACGCCGATTGTCGACACCATCCAGGCGCTCTGTGTCACCGCAGGATTTTCTCCGCGGCACTGTCGACTGAATATCCCGGTGGCGGTCACCGAGGCGTTGTCCAACGCGATGCTGCGCGGCAACGCGTGCGATGCTTCGCGATGCGTACAGGTGACGGTTCTCCTCGACGTGGCGCGATTGATCGTCGAGGTGACCGATGAGGGCGCTGGATTTGATATCTCTGCCGCGCCGCGCACGCCGGACGAGTCGGACTGGCTGGATCGTGAGGATGGACGGGGGCTTTTTCTCATGCGGTCACTGATGGATCAGGTGGAAAGCCGAATGCCCGACGCACAGCGTGGACATATGCTTCGACTCACGTTGCATCGCACATGAGCGAGGTCGCCGCGCTGGTGGCCGCGTTCCGCGAGACCACCGGGCGAGAGGCCGCCTTGTGGGAACGACGCGACGGCACCAGCGAGCCAACATTGCTCGGCGCATCGTCCACGGCGTTTGGATGGCAAACCGCCGCGGGGCCGGTGGCATGGGATGTCGCCCTGTGGGCGCGATCGCAGGGGATGGCGGCATATCTTGCGAACACGGGCGTCAGCGTCGGGTGGCTGATCGTCGAGCCAGGCGCGTCGGAAGAGGCCGACAGGTTGCTGGCGCGACTCATTCCGTTCGTGCTGCGGCTCGCCCATGAACGGGATGGCAGTGCGCGCGAACTTGCGGGGCGTGCCGAAGAGATCAATCTCCTGTACACGATCAGTGAGCTGTTGGGCGGGACCACATCGGTGGAGAGCGTCGCGGACACGCTGCTGCGTGAACTGGCCACGACGATTGGCGCGACGCGCGCCGTTTTCTTGCGCACCAATCGCGCCCAAACAATGCTCACGTCCATCGCCGCACTGGGACTGGACGACGCCGCATACCCGGTGGTCGCGCTCGACTCGACCACACACATCGCGGCGCGCGCGTTTCGTCGCGCCACGGCCTGTACTGAGGAGGGCGTCGCCGCACGCGACGCGGATCCCGTGCTGGGCGCCGACGGCCAGGCCCTGCTGGCGGTGGCCATTACGCGTCCAAGCACCGGAATCGGCATCACCGGACCCCATCCGGTCATCACGGCGCGGCGTCCGAATGTCGCGCTCATGGAGCGAATCGGCGCCGTGCCCCTTGGTGTGCTCGTACTTGGCAGCCCTCGCGCCGGATCGTCATTCACTGTCGGCGACCGCAAGCTGGCAACCGCGATCGGGACACAGATCGGCACGGCCATGCACAACGCCACGCTGGTTCGTGCGGCAGTCGAACGACAGCAACTGGAACGGGAGATGCGGTTGGCGCACGATCTTCAACTCAAACTGTTGCCGCGCACGAGTGTGGTGGCGCCCGAAGCGCGCGCTGCCGCGCGCGTCGTGCCCGCGGAGAGTGTTGGCGGGGATTTCTTTTTGCTGGCCCGACTCGACCGTGACCGCACGGGTGTACTGATTGGCGACGTGGCGGGGCATGGATATCAGGCCGCTTTGGTCATGGCGCTCGCGCTGAGCGCGGCGGCGATTCACGTGCAGGCGGCATTCGATCCGTCAATTGCCGTCGAAGCCGTGCAGCGATCGTTGGCCGACGAATTGGCGTCGACTGATATGTCGTTGACGCTGTGCTATGTGGTGATTGACAGCCGGGTGGGCGAGCTCCGTTTCGCGAATGCCGGACATCCACATGCCTTCCGTGTGGGCCGCGACGGCGATTGCACGCGACTCGCGGCGATTGCACCGCCGATTGGTTTCAGTGACGCGTCGATTGAAGAGTGCGTGATGGCGTGGCGACCCGGTGATCGCGTGGTGTTATTCACCGATGGCCTGCCCGATGCGCTCGATGCGCGCGATGCGCGTTTGGGCGAACGCAAGATACTGGACCTGCTGGCGACCATGCAAAGCGGAGAGACACCGGAGGACATCCTGGGGCAACTGGTGAGTCTGGTGGACGGTCATGTCCGCGGCACGCCGTTGCGCGATGATCTGGCGGCCGTGATTGTGGATCGAACGGCGTGAGCCAGCGACGCCATCGTCCACTGGCCTCAACGGCCTTCAGTGCGCCGCCGCTGCCTCCGCCACGCAAGCGGTTTGGGCAGCACTTTTTGAAAGACACGCGGGTGCTCGACGCGATTGTCAACGCACTGGGTCCGTTGAAGGAGCGCACCGTGATCGAGATCGGGCCCGGTCGGGGAATCCTGACCGATCGCCTCGTTGAACGTGCGGCGCGCGTCTTCGCCGTGGAAGTCGATCGCGACCTGGTGGCCCATCTGCGAGCGCGGTACGCCGGTCACCCGCACGTCGAGATCATCGAGGCCGACGTGCTTGCGGTTTCCCTGGCGTCATTGGCCGGCGGACCGTTTGTGCTCGTCGGCAACGTTCCGTACTACATCACGACGCCCATCATCTTTCACGCGCTGGAGACGCCGCGGCCCGACGTCGCCGTGTATCTGGTGCAGAAGGAAGTGGCCGATCGTCTGGCCGCGCCGCCTGGCGACAAGATTTACGGCGCGCTGAGCGTGAATGTGCAGGCCGTCGCCGAGGTGGAGTTGGTGCGTCGCGTTGCGCCGGCCGCATTCCAACCGGCGCCATCGGTGGACTCGGCCGTCGTCCGTATTACGCCACGCGCCAACGCGGCCGTTGAACCGGAACTCGAGACACGATTTCGCGCCTTCGTGCAAGCGGCCTTCGGACTGCGTCGCAAGCAACTCATCCGCGTGGTGCGGACCATCACCCGACTCGATCCCGAACGGTCGGCGGCGTTGATCGCGTCGTGCGGATTGTCATCGGCGATTCGCCCGGAAGGACTCTCGGCAGAAGACTTCGCGCGTCTCGTACGCGCCATCGACCGCTTTACGACAGACCCCCCGCCCGATCGCTGAGGCTGTTGGTGAGGGCAAACGACAACCCTTCCAACTCCATCGCCATGTTCACCGACTTCAACGACACGTGGGAGGGAACGATGACGTGCGTGGGGGCAAAGTTCAGAATCGCCCGTATCCCCGACGCGACAATCCGGTCGACCACGTGCTGCGCATCGTTGGCGGGAATCGCCAGCACCGCGATCACCGAGTCTTCGGCGCGCACATCGGCCTCCAGCCGAGCGATGTCCCGTACCAATGCCTCGCCCCACGAATGCCCAATCTTGGAGGCGCTATGGTCATACACGCCAAGGACCCGAAAGCCGCGATGCCGAAAGCCGTCGTAGTTGGCGAGGGCCGCGCCGATCTTTCCGGCACCCACGATCACGATCTTCCACTCCCGCTCAAGGCCAAGAATATCCCGCAAGCGCGCGATCAGCTCGTGCACCGGATATCCGAGCCCCCGCTTGCCGAACGAGCCGAAAAACGAAAGGTCCTTTCGAACCTGCGCAGGCGTCGTGTGGCACAGGAGAGCCAGCGCATCGCTGGAGGCGGTATTTTGGCCGCCACTGTCGAGCTCCTCGAGATACCGGAGATACATCGACAGGCGACGAACGGTTGAGTCGGCTATTCGTTTCACGGGCAGCGCTTGTGAAATTCTTCACAAAGGTAGGCAGCAGCTCGCGGATTTACTAGTCGGTCCCCTCCGCTAACTTGCCGCCATGGCAGT
This sequence comes from Gemmatimonadaceae bacterium, assembly GCA_031419135.1. Classification (GTDB taxonomy): domain Bacteria; phylum Gemmatimonadota; class Gemmatimonadetes; order Gemmatimonadales; family Gemmatimonadaceae; genus Gemmatimonas. The sequence goes on along the minus strand of JANOKE010000093.1, from coordinate 41,713 downwards.
CTCATCCTCCTCGCAGAACAGGCCGATCGGTACGGTGATCAGTCGACGCCCGACCACGCTGTCCGCCCGTGCCGCGGAGCGCCTGGCGGCAGGGCCGCTGGACGCTCTTACCCTGATGCGCGATGTATGCCAGGTGGACCGCCTTCAGCAAGATTCCGCCGAACGCATGGCGTTGGCACTTCTGACCAGTCACGATGAGTTCGTGCAGTTGCCGTCGGGGCATTGGGCATTGAAAACGCCGACGACAGTGGCCACGGTCAGCCAACCGGACGACTCCCGTCTCCATTCCCCCGTCTCCCGTCTTTCATCTGTGCCAACAGCAACCGCGCGCATGACCGCCGCGGTGTCCAGCAACCCCACCGGGGTGTCTGGAGGACTGTCGGCGGTTTCGTTTGCCGTGGTTGACGTAGAGACAACGGGCACGCGTTCGAGCGGCGGCGACCGTGTCACCGAGATCGCGATTGCGCGTGTTCAGGCGGGCGAGATCGTCGAGCTCTATTCGCAACTGGTCAATCCTGAACGTCTGATTCCCGCGCACATCACCGCGTTGACGCAGATCACGTGGGCCATGGTCAAGGATCAGCCGCCCTTTCGTCAGGTTGCTGCACAGGTGACCGATCGATTGGCGGGACACGTGTTTACGGCACACAACGCGGCGTTCGACTGGCGTTTCGTCAGTGACGAATTGGCGCGCGGTGGCCTGAGACTGGCCGGTCCGCGGCTGTGCACCGTTCGGCTGGCGCGTGTGCTGCTGCCGCAACTGCGGCGACGCTCGCTCGATCATGTGACGCAGTATTTCGGAATTGACATTCGTGCGCGACATCGGGCAGCAGGCGATGCGGAAGCCACGGCACGCGTGCTGCTGCGGCTGTTGCGCGTGGCGGAAGATGAAGGCCTGACCTCATGGCCGCTGCTGGACGCGCGGCTGGCGTCGCCCGCGGGCCGTCGTCGACGCTCTGCCGCCGACCGCCGTCGGCGTGCCTTTCCGCATCCCGTTGTCGAGGACCACGTCGCGTGAGTTGTCCGGAACCCCTGCTCGATTCACGAACCCTTGGTCGATGGCGCATTCACGCCATTCAGTCGGGTGGCATTCACCTCGATGGCGGGGCGATGTTTGGTGTGGTCCCCAAGACGCTTTGGGAACGTCGCCTGCGCCCAGACGCGAACAACAAGATTCCCATGGGCATGCGCTGTCTGTTGATCGAGCACGACGAGGGGTTGGTGCTTATTGACTCCGGCGCGGGCAACAAGGAGTCGGCGAAGTTCCACGAGATTTACGGCGTAGAGAACGCCGCCTTGTCAGGCCGTACGGCGCTGGAGGCCGGACTGGCACAGGCCGGATTCGCCCCCGACGACGTCACGCTGGTGATTAACACCCATTTGCATTTTGATCACGCGGGCGGCAACACGTGGAGAAACGAGGGCGGCGAACTGCGCGCCACGTTTCCCAATGCCCGATACGTCGTACAGCGCGGCGAGTATGAGTACGCATTGCAGCCAAACGAGCGTACGTCGGCCAGCTACTTTCCACACAATTGGGATCCCATCATCGCGGCCGGACGATTCGATCTGATCGATGGGGCGCAGGAAGTGCGCGCGGGCATCAGCGTGCGCATGACTCCAGGCCATACGCCGCATCACCAAAGCGTCATGCTGTGTTCTGGGGGCGAGACGCTCTGCTTCCTCGGCGACGTGGCGCCAACGGCCCACCATTTGCCCCTGCCGTGGATCATGGGATATGACGTCGAACCGCTGGTGACAATGGAGTCCAAACGCGCACTCCTGGGAGAAGCACTGGCCAGTGACTGGCAACTGTTGTTCGAGCATGACGCCCACACCGGATTTGGGCGGGTCGCCTTGGACGGCAAAGGGTTCCACCTGGCAGAATAGTCTCAGCACGGGGCTTGACCTCAACCGTAAGCCTCCTAGATTTCACAGGTTAGCAGTCGTTTTTGAAGTACGACAACCGAGAAGCGGTTGGGCAGCGACGCCCAATCCACCCGTCGGCCCCTGATGTGGAATGTGCGCATTTCCCGGGGTGTGCTGCTGGAGTCCATCGAATCGATCATCCCCGACGCGCTTCAGCACGTGCGGGCGGCTGGTCGTTGCGACGCGGATTCCTTAACAGGGGTCCGCGTTTTCTGTATCTCTTCACCGGAGTTCGGCCTATTCAGGATTCGACCAAGCGTCCGCCACGGGTGAACCGGCAAATCCGGATCAGTCCCGTTCGCGTGATCGCCGCCGACGGAAGTCAGCTCGGCATCATGGAAGTCGACGTGGCGTTGGCTCAGGCAATGGAGCAAGGGCTGGATCTTGTCGAAGTGGCGTCCGCAGCGCGGCCACCGGTTGTTCGCATCATGGACTTCGGCAAGTTCAAGTTCGAACAGGCCAAGCAGGCACGGCAGGCGAAGAAAAAGCAGCACGTGATCCATCTCAAGGAAGTGAAGTACCGTCCGGGGATCGACGATCACGACTTTGATACGAAAACGCGCCACGCGCGACGCTTTCTTGAAGAAGGCAACAAGGTGAAGGTGACGTTGATGTTCCGCGGCCGACAGATCGCGCATCCCGAGTTGGGGCGGCAGGTTGTCGATCGGGTGTCGGTCGAACTCGCCGATCTGGCAAAGGTCGAAAGCGCACCGTTGATGGAAGGAAAATCTCTGACGATGATTCTCGCGCCGAAGTAGTCAGCGCGTGATCGATGAAGGCCTGGCTCGAACCCGAGACAGTTTACCGTAGCCGTGAGCGTATCATGCCGAAGATGAAAACCCACAGCGGCGCCAAGAAGCGCTTCTCCGTGACAGGATCGGGGAAGATCCGGCGCCTGAAGGCGTATAAGAGCCACATCCTCACCAAGAAGGACCCCAAGCGAAAGCGTAACCTGCGCCGGCCTACCATCGTGACCACGAATGGCGAAGTGAAGCGCATCAAGCGTCTCATCCTCGCCTAAGGAGATCGATCCATGCCACGCGTAAAATCCAACGTCGTCCGCCTCAAGCGGAAAAAGCAAATCATGAAGCACGCCAAGGGTGCCTTTGGCGGTCGGTCCAAGCTGTGGAAGGCCGCGAAGGAAACCGTGGAGCGCGGCTGGCGCTATGCGTATCGCGATCGCAAGAACAAGAAGCGCGACTTCCGTCGCCTCTGGATCGTGCGTATCAACGCGGCGGCACGCCTGCATGACATGTCATACAGCGCGTTCATCAGCGGGCTGCATGCGTCCGGAATCGAAATCGATCGCAAGGTGCTGGCCGATCTGGCCGTGCGCGAGCCCGATGCGTTTGCAGCGATCGCAGAGCAGGTGCGCAAGGCTCTCGACGCCGCGAAGAGCGCCGCGTAGTTCACTCGGCGCCGGTGCGCAGTTGCAGGGCCGGCTGCCTTCCAGGACGCCGGCCCTGTGTATTTCACGTCGGTGCGATGTCACTCGTATCACGGCTCTTTCCATAATCTCGTGCAACTCTCAGAGTACCTCGCCCTGGCCGATGCCCTCGCGCGTGACGCGCGGGCGTTGCTGGCGAACCTGGATTCCGCTACGCGACTTGACGTGGCGAAGGGTCAGCTCAATACACTCAAGGATGAGCGACTCAGCGGGCTGCAGAATGCGCTGCGCACGCTGCTGCCCGATGAGCGACGGGCCGCCGGCGCGGCGTTCAATGCCCTCAAGACCGCCCTCCAGGACGCGCTGGACGCATTCGCCGCGCAGCAGTCCGCACACCGCGCGATCGACACGTTCGACGCCACCATGCCCGCGCGGCATGGATGGCAGGGCACGCTCCATCCCGTCACTCTCGTGATCGATGAGATCTGCGAGATCTTTCGTGAGCTCGGTTTCACTATCGCGCTCGGCCCTGAGGCCGAGACCGAGTGGTACAATTTCGGTGCGCTCAATTTCCCGCCCGATCATCCGGCCATGGAGCTGCACGACACGCTGTATCTCGGCGAACACACGCTGCTCCGCACGCATACGTCGCCCGTGCAAGTCCGCACGTTGCAGACGGTCGCGCCACCAGTGCGCGTGTTGGCTCCCGGGCAGGTGTATCGTCGTGATTTTTTCGATGCCACGCACGCGCCGGCCTTCATGCAACTGGAAGGACTGGCCGTCGATGAAGGCATCTCCTTCGTCGATCTCAAGGCCACCCTGGCCGAGTTCGCGCGTCGGTTCTATGGCGCGTCGCGTCGCGTGCGATTCGGACCGTCGTTTTTCCCCTTCGTCGAACCCGGCGCACAAATGGATGTCGAGGTGGACCTCAACGACGGCAAGGGATTGCGCTGGGTCGAGATCCTGGGCTGTGGCATGGTGCACCCCAACGTGCTCGATGCCGCAGGTCTCGACAGCGAGCAGTACACCGGGTGGGCGTTTGGCATGGGGCCCGCCCGTATCGCCATGTCGCGCTACGGCATCAACGACATTCGCCTGCTCTACGATTCCGACGTGCGTTTCCTTTCGCAGTTCGCCAGATGATCGTTTCGCATGAGTGGTTGAAACAGTTCGTGCCACATGGGCTGAGCGCCGGGCAGGTGGGCGAGCTGCTCAGTCGGCATTGTGTCACACTGGACGGTCTTGAACGTCTCGGCGCCGAGCTCACGCCGTTTGTGATCGCGCAGGTGGTCGCAGCGGATCGTCATCCGAATTCGGATCATCTGTGGATCACCAAAGTTGATGATGGGAGTGGCACGCTGCTCGACGTGGTGTGTGGAGCGCCGAATGTCGTGGCGGGACACAAGTATCCGTTCGCGCGTTCGGGGACGCTGATGCCGGACGGCCTGCGAATCGAGAAACGGAAGATCCGCGGCGAAACCTCGAACGGCATGCTGTGCTCGCCACGCGAGTTGGGACTGGGCCAGGAGCACGACGGCATCATGACGCTCGAGACGGACGCGGCGCCGGGCACACCACTCCTCGACGTGCTGCCGCTTGCCGACACCCGTCTCACACTGGATGTGTTGCCGAATCGGCCCGACTTGTTGTCCCATCGTGGCGTCGCGCGCGAGATCGCGGCCATTGCCGGTGTGTCTTCCACGCCGCTGCCGATCACCGATCTCGTTCACAGCGCGGCGACCTTCGCCGAAACATGGGGGCATGACTCGGCAACCGCCGACGGCGTGCGCGTACGCCTCGACGATGCAACGAGCTGTCCGGCCTATCTGGCCATAGTCATTCGCGGGGTGATCGTTGGTCCAAGCCCCGCATGGCTGGTGAAACGTCTCGAGAGTATCGGGCAACGCAGCATCAGCAACGTGGTCGATGCGACCAACTACGTGCTGCATGGCCTCGGGCAGCCGGTGCACGCGTTCGATCTCGACACACTGGCCGACGCGACCATCGTGGTGCGCCCTGCGCGGGACGGCGAATCCCTTGTGACGCTCGATGGCACCACGCGTGCGCTGCCGCCTGGCACCACGGTGATCTGCGATGGGGTCCAACCCGTGGCGCTGGCAGGCGTCATGGGTGGTCGTGCGTCGGAAGTCACCGAGGCAACGCGCAACGTCCTGCTCGAAGTGGCACACTTCGAACCGCGTTTTGTGCGTCGTGTGCGTCGACTCGTCGGACTGTCTACCGACGCGAGCTATCGCTTCGAGCGTGGCGTCGATGCGGCGGCACTGCGCGAGGTGGCCGTGTTTGGCGCGGCGTTGATTGCGCAGATGGCCGGTGGCGTCGTGGGCCCGTTGGTATCAGTTGGCGTGCCGGTAGCGGTACGCCCGCCCATTGCATTGCGCGCCAGTCGATTGGTGCGCGTTCTCGGCGTCGACGTCGCGGTGTCGGAGATGACTCGGCGGCTGGAGTCGTTGGGGTGCTCGGTGTCGGTGGTCAACGCCGAGGTGTTGTCGGTGATCGCGCCGTCGTGGCGGCACGACCTGTTGGGTGAGGTTGACCTGATCGAAGAGGTCGCGCGACTGATTGGATACGACGCACTGCCTGATACGTTGCGTGCGTCGCGTCCAGGCAATACGCCTGATCACCCGCTACATCTCGCGAGTCGCCGGGTGCGCGACGTGCTGGTGGGCTTGGGTCTGGCCGAAACGCGCCCCATGCCGTTTACGTCCACTGGTACCGAGCACACGCCGCGCGTGTTGAATCCGCTGGCCGACGACGAGCCGTTTCTGCGCGCGTCGCTGCTGGATACGCTGGCGCGTCGCGCGGAGTACAACCTGTCGCGCATGCAGGGAAACATCCGGTTGTTTGAAATCGGAAACGCGTTCGTTGCATCCACGGGGCGCTTGCCCCGAGAGGAATTGCGTGTCGGGGTGCTGGTGATGGGCGCCCGGCAACCAGCGCATTTTACGGAACCTCAACCACCCGCCTTCGATGTGTGGGACGCGAAGGGAATCGCTGAGCGCTTGGTTGCGGCAGCGTTCCCCGGTGCGCATTTGACGTGCAACGGCGGTACCGAGTCCACGCCGTGGATCCTGCAGATCGAAGGGCACGGTGATGTGGGCCAGGTTGAGCGCGTCGCACTCGATCGCCCGGTGTGGGCGTCGGAGGCGTTCGGGATCGAGATATGCTTGGGGGTCCTGTTGTCTGACGATGTGGCACTGCCGCGAATGCACGCCCACGACGGCGGTGCAGTGCGTGCGGCGTCGGCAACCACCGGCGTTCGCGTAAGGCCACTACCCGTAACTCCAGCGGCTGAGTTCGATTTGGCACTGATCGTGCCCGATGGCGTTTCCGCCGCGTCGGTGGAAGCATCCCTCCGATCCACCGGAGGTGAACTGCTCGAACGCGTCGTCCTGTTCGACGAATTCCGAGGAAGCGGGGTGCCGCCCGGCACGCGAAGTCTCGCTTGGCGGTTGACGTTCCGTCATCCAGAGCGCACCCTGCGGGAGAAGGAAATCGAAGGACGCCGCGCGCGCCTGCTGGACATCCTCGACAAGGAATTGGGAATCCGTCCACGTGCGACCTGACGTTGAAGCCTTCCGCGAGCTCGACGCGCTCGTTCGCAAGCTGACAGAGCAACTCAGCGGCTATCGCCGACGAGCGCTGGCGGCCGAATCGCGGTCGCGCGAACTGGAGCACCAAATGGCGGTTCTTCAGGCAAGGGTTGCTGCCGGAGAGGCCGCACGCCGACAGTTAACGGAAACGGCCCACAGTAGCCGGGCGGGCAAGCCGGTGGGAGACCTGGCCAATACCAATGCCGAGCGGTCCAGCAGCGAGATCGCACTGGAAAACGAGCGCCTTCGCGCGCGGCTTTCCGACGCCAGAGATCGCACCGCATTGGTGGCCGATCGCGTGCGGTTTCTTCGGCAGCAGCTCAGCAGCGGAGCCGATCGATGATCGACAACAAGACGGTGGTACGGGTCCGGATCGTGGGTGAGGAATACACCCTGCGCACCGAGGCCTCCACGATGCACACGGAGGCGGTCGCCGAGCATGTCGATCGCACGATTCGCGCCATTCTGTCAGGAGGGGCGACCGTGGAAACGCACAAGGCGGCCATTCTCGCCGCGCTCCAGATCACCGATGACCTCTTCCGAGAAAGGTTGGCCGCCGACTCCCTGACGGCGGAAATCAAGCAACTGGCGTCCGATATCCGTCCACTCCTGCCGCCGGCCAAACGTGGCGAAGAGCCCGCTCAGGGGTAACGCAGGTTGCGGCGTAGCAAGCATTTCCGTACGTTCACCTGATAGGGCGCGTCGAGCGCCGGACTCGTGAAACGGCCGCAGTTCGCGCTGCGTTTCCGGGATTGGGCTTGCCGGCGTGATGCGAAGGACACTCAATCCGCGCGTGGCTGCGGTGGAGCATAGATCTCATGGGGGATTTTCCCGTTGCGGCGCTTGTTGGCGCCCTGGGAGTGATCTCGGCTGTCGTCACGTATCTGGTAGGACGTCAGACCGGTAGAAAGGACGAGATCCGCGAGCAGCGTCGAGCCAAGACCACGGCTGAAGAAACGTCGTCTCGAATACTTGACGAAGCGCGCCGCGAAGCGGAGACCACCCGCAAGAGCGTGGTGGTGGAGGGCAAGGAGCAACTGCTCAAGCTGCGCGAATCGCTCGAGCATGAGCTGCGTGAACGACGCGGCGACGTAGAACGGGAAGAGAAGCGCGTGCTCGAGCGTGAGGGTCAGCTGGATCGGGCCCGCGAGTCGTTGGAAACGCGCGAGGTGGGGCTGCACCAGCGCGTTGGTGAGCTGGGCAAACACGAGGCGCGCCTGGCCGTGCGAGACGGGGATGTCGAGCGGCTGCTGGATGACGCGCGTCGGCGACTGGAGCAGGTTGCCGGACTGAGTGCCGAGCATGCAAAGATCGAGTTGATCAAGCGGATGGAGGATGCCGCCATGGCCGACGCCGCGAATCGCTTGCGGGAGATTCGCGAATCGTCCAAACGCAACGCCGAACGCGAGGCCAAGAAAATCGTGGCCCTTGCCGTGCAGCGGGTGGCGGCCGAGGTCACCGCGGAAACGACCGTGTCGGCCGTGTCGTTGCCCAACGACGAAATGAAGGGTCGCATCATTGGGCGGGAAGGCCGCAATATCCGCGCCTTTGAGCTTGCCACTGGCGTTGACGTAATCATCGACGATACCCCCGACACCGTCGTCGTCTCGTGCTTCGACCCGGTGCGACGCGAAACGGCTCGGCTGGCGCTCGAGAAGTTGGTGAGCGACGGGCGCATCCACCCGGGGCGCATCGAAGAGGTGGTTGCGAAAGCGCGCAAGGAAGTCGAAGCGGCCATAATCGAAACGGGCGAACAGGCCGCCTATGAAGTGGGCGTGGCGGGTCTGCATCCTGAACTGATCAAGTTGATCGGACGTATGAAATGGCGCACCAGTTACGGGCAGAACATCCTCGCGCACTCGAAGGAGGTGGCCTGGCTGGCCGGAATGATGGCGGCGGAACTTGGTCTGGACGTCGCCCTCGCCAAGCGTGGGGCTTTGCTGCACGATGTCGGCAAGGTGCTCACGCATGAGCACGAAGGCACGCACGTGCAACTGGGCGTCGAGGTCGCCACGAAGTACGGCGAGAATCCGCTGGTGGTCAATTGCATTGCCGCGCACCACGATGATGTGCCGCACGAGAGTGAGGTGTCGGTATTGGTGCAGGCGGGTGACTCGATTTCCGGATCTCGCCCCGGCGCGCGTCGCGAAGCGTTTGAGACATACGTCAAACGGTTGGAAGGACTCGAGAAGATTGCGTCGAGCTATCGCGGAGTCGAACGCGTGTTCGCGATTCAGGCCGGTCGCGAAGTACGCGTGGTGGTGACGCCGGAACAGGTTGACGACGCGCGCATGACGGCACTCTCCGAGGAGATTGCCCGTCGCATCGAATCCGAGTTGCAGTATCCGGGGCAAATCAAAGTGGTGGTGATCCGCGAGAGCCGGGCGGTGGATTTTGCACGCTGAAATCATCGACGGACGGGCGATTGCTCAAACCATTCGTGACGAAGTCCGTCGCGACGTTTCCTCGCTCGCGGCCCGTGGCGTGGTGCCCTGCCTCACGGTGGTGCTGGTCGGTGACGATAGCGCGAGTGCCACCTATGTTGGCGCGAAGGAAAAGGCATCGACGGCGGTCGGTATGGCGGGCACCACACTTCGTCTGCCAGCGTCAACCAGTGAAGCCGAATTATTGGCACTCGTTGAGCAACTCAATGCCGACGCGGCCGTGCATGGCATTCTCGTGCAGATGCCCTTGCCGCCGCAGATCGATCCGGACACTGTGATTCGGTACATTCGCCCCGACAAAGACGTGGACGGTTTTCATCCGGTGAATGTGGGCAAGCTGCTCATTGGGCACACCGACGGCTTCGTATCCTGTACGCCAGCCGGTGTGATCGAACTGCTGCGGCGCAGTGGCGTGGACACGCGTGGCGCCGATGCGGTCGTGGTGGGCCGGAGCAACATCGTCGGCAAGCCGATGGCCGCCCTGCTGGTGCAAGGGCGCGCCGGGGGCGATGCAACGGTCACGGTGTGTCACAGCCGCACGCGCGACTTGAAATCGCATACCCGTCGCGCCGACATTCTGGTGGTGGCGGCGGGGCGCGCCGAGATGATTACCGGCGACATGATCAAACCTGGGGCGGTGGTCATCGATGTGGGCATGAATCGCCTGCGCGACGCCACGCGCGCCTCGGGTTCGCGACTGGTCGGTGACGTGCACTTCGAGAGCGCCGTCGCGGTGGCCTCTAAGATCACGCCGGTGCCGGGCGGCGTCGGGCCCATGACGATCGCCATGTTGCTGCGCAATACCGTGCGGGCCGCCGAGCGCGCGCACCGTCTCAGTCCGGTCTGATCCCGTGTCGGCGCGGCGCACACATGCGTATGGACCTCCGCCAGCGGCAGCGCTCGGACCGCCGGGCAGCGAACCCGAAAATGCCATCGCCGTCCACATGCTGACGTCGGCGGCAAAGGACCTCGTGGAGGGCGCGTTTCCGCCACTCTGGGTGCGCGGTGAAATCAGCGACTTCAAAGCGCATCGGAACGGCCATTGGTATTTCGCGTTGCGCGATGCCGACGCGCAGGTGCGATGTGTCGTGTGGAGCACGCAGCAGCGACAGATTCCGGCTACCCCCGACGACGGCATGCAAGTGGTGGCATTCGGTCAGATGACGGTCTGGCCTGTGCGCGGAGATCTCCAGTTTTCGGTGCGGGCCATCGAAGCCGAAGGTGATGGTTTATGGCGCAAGGCGCTCGAGAAAACCCGACGGCGTCTCGAACGCGACGGTTTGCTTGATCCGGCGCGGAAGCGCCCGCTGCCGTCGTTTCCGCGTCGCATCGCTATCATCACCAGTCCCGATGGTGCGGCGTTGCACGATGTCATCACGGTCGCCCGCAGTCGCAGTGCCGACGTGCAGATTGTCGTCGTCGCCGCGAAGGTGCAGGGCGAGGGCGCACCGGAGTCTCTGGTGGCGGCCATCGAACGCGTTGGCCGCTGGGGTGGCGCCGATGTCTTGATCATCGGGCGGGGCGGTGGGGCACGCGAAGACCTCTGGGCTTTTAACGACGAGCGCGTCGCGAGAGCGTTGGCCGCGTGTTCCATTCCCACCGTTTCAGCGGTGGGCCATGAGGTGGACATCACCATATGCGACCTGGTTGCCGACGTGCGCGCAGCCACGCCATCGGCGGCCGCGGAATTGGCTGTGCCGTCGCGGCGCGACGTGATCGCGCGGGTGGATGCGCTGGGCAAGCGACTGGCCGCCGCCGCGCAGCGACGCGAGGAACGTGCGGTGGCATCGTTGGGTCAAGTGCAGAAACGGTTGTCACTCGCCGCAAATCGGCTGGTGGAACGTCGACGTGCGCGTGTGGAATCGCTGGCTGGTCGTTTGCACGCGCTCTCGCCGCTCGCCACGCTAGCTCGTGGATTTGCCGTGGCGCGGCGTCCAGATGGTGCTACCTTGAGCAGTCGGGATCAGTTTTTCGTCGGAGCACCCTTCGATGTGTGGCTCCGCGATGGAATCATATCCGCCGCGGCAGGCAACAGCCGACCGTTGCCGCCCGGACTGCCTCGCTCGTACGTGCCGGAGTTGCCATGACCTTCGAACAAAGTGTGCAGCGCCTCGAAGACATCGTGCGTGAGCTCGAGCGCACCGACCTTGATCTCGATAAGGCACTGACGCTGTTTGAAGAAGGTATTGGTCACCTGCGGTCAGCCGGCCAGGCGCTGCAGCAGGTCGACGCGCGTGTGCAGCAATTGGTAGAAGCGGCCGATGGGTCGTTCTCCGTGGCCGAGCTCGGAGGCTGAGCGCATGCCGTTTGCCACAGGAGTTGAGTCGCTCTCCGGCGATTTCGCGGGCGCTCGACAATCGCTGCACATGGCGCTTGACGGGTTCTGCGCCCGTTGGCTTGGGGAGATCGATTCCAACACGGCCGACGCCATCCGATACTCCTTGCTGGGAGAGGGCAAGCGGCTACGTGCAATTCTGCTGATAGAGGCCTATCGGGCCTGCGGCGGAACCGGAGACGCCAGCCACCTCGCGGCTTCCGTCGAAGTGGTGCATGCCTATTCACTGGTTCACGACGATCTCCCCTGTATGGACGATGACGATGTGCGGCGTGGCCGCCCCACGGTGCATCGTGTATTTGGTGTACCGGTGGCCACAGCGGCCGGTCTCGCGATGGTGCCGTTGGCGGCGCGCAGCGCCTGGCACGCCGCGCGAGCGCTGGGGCTCCCCGACAACGAGTCGGCCGACATCGTGCGCGAACTGATGATTGCCTCCGGGGGGGGCGGCATGATTGGCGGACAACTGCTCGATCTCGAGGCCGAGGGAGTTCACCTGACCGTGGGGGCACTTGAACGGGTGCATCGCCTCAAAACTGGAGCGCTGATAGCCGCGTCGGTGACGCTTGGAGCGCGCGCCGCCCGCGCCACCGTACCGCAGCGGCTGGCGCTGGCGCACTACGGGGCGGCAATTGGTCTGGCGTTTCAGATCGCCGATGATGTCCTCGATGTCACCGCCACCACCGACCAGCTGGGAAAAACCGCCGGACGTGATATCGACCTGAATAAGAGTACCTATCCAGCCCTGCTCGGCATCGAGGGAGCCATCGCGAAGGCCATTGCGTTGGTAAACGAGAGCTGTTCGGCGCTGGCCGACGAGCACCTGTTGACACCTCCACTCGAGCAGTTGGCCCGATTCATCGTTGAACGGCGTTCCTGAGAACGCCGTACTTTGGCGCGGTCATCACCGCGCCGTCATTCAAGATTCTGCCATGTCGATTCTCGAGGGCATACAGTCCCCGGCTGATCTCAAAACGCTTTCGCGCGACGACCTGCGCACGCTCGCGCTGGACCTGCGTGCGCGTCTCATCGACGTGTGCTCACGAACCGGTGGTCACATCGGGGCGGGCCTGGGCGTGGTCGAGCTCACGATTGCCCTGCACACCGTGTTTGACACACCACGCGACCAGTTGGTGTGGGACGTCGGTCATCAGGGCTACCCGCACAAATTGCTCACCGGTCGCAATGCCCGCATGGAGACGTTGCGCCAGGAAGACGGACTGTCTGGTTTCCTGAAGCGCTCCGAAAGCGTGTATGACACGTTCGGCGCGGGACACGCCGCGACGGCCATTTCGGCGGCGTTAGGCATCGCTGCCGGACGCGATGTGAAGGCGGAGCGTTTCAAGGTGGCGGCCATTATTGGCGACGGGTCCATGGGGTCGGGGTTGGCGTACGAAGGGCTCAACAATGCCGGCCATTCCGATCGCGATATCATCGTCGTGCTGAACGACAACGAGATGTCCATCGCGCCCAACGTAGGAGCGATGCACAAGTACCTCACCAGCATTCAGCGCAACCCGCTGTACAATCGCGTGCGCTCGCGCATTGGCGATCTGGTGGACAACGCACCGGCGCCCTTCAGTGGCATGAGCACGCTGGTGCGAAAGTGGGAGGAAAGCGTAAAGTCATTCCTCACACCGGGCGTGCTGTTCGAAGAGCTGGGCTTACGGTACTTCGGCCCGATCGACGGGCACGATATCGATGCGTTGATCGAGACATTCGCGGCCGTGCGCGGCATGAGTACGCCAAGACTGGTGCACGTGATCACGCAGAAAGGCCGCGGATTTCCTGCCGGCGACCACGGGGAGAAGTGGCACGCACTTCCGCCCGGACACGATCCGGCCACGGGCAAACAACTTAAGGCCAGCACCGCGAATCAGGCCTGGACGGCCGTGTACGGAAAGGGACTGCTGGAGCTGGGCGCCGAACGCCAGGACGTGGTCGTGATTACCGCAGCAATGCCGGGTGGCACCGGCACCGGGGCGTTCGCCAAGGCGTTCCCAGCGCGTTTCTTCGACGTGGGGATCGCGGAGGGTCATGGCGTGACCTTCGCGGCCGGACTTGCCACGCAAGGATTGCGACCTATCGTCACCATTTACTCCACGTTCCTGCAGCGTGCCTACGACAACATCATCCATGATGCGGCGATCCAGCACCTACCGGTCATCTTCGCCATGGATCGGGCCGGACTGGTGGGGGAAGACGGCGAGACGCACATGGGGATGTACGACATTCCCTATATGCTGGCGGTTCCAGGCATGACGGTAACAGCGCCGCGCAACGGCGAAGAGATGCTGGGACTGTTGCGCGCCGCAGTGGAGCACACCAGCGGACCGTTCTGCCTGCGCTATCCGCGTGACGCGTCACCGGATACTCCGCCCCCGATGTCGCAGATCGCCGCGACACCGTACGGCACGTGGGACGTGGTCAGACAGGGACACGACATCGCGATCCTCGCGGTCGGGACCATGGTCGAGACGTCATTGCAGGCCGCCGACGCACTCGCCGCCGACGGGCTGCACGTGACCGTGGTCAATTGTCGGTACCTCAAGCCGTATGACAGCGTGACGCTGAACGCCGTGCTCGCCGAGCATACGCACGTGCTCACGGTGGAAGAGGGCACCGTGGTGAACGGATTCGGCGCCTACATGTGCGCGATCATTCAGCAATTCGATCCCGCGATTCGCGTACGAACGCACGGCGTTCCCGATCGCATCATCTATTCGGCGTCGCGCGCCAGACAACTGGCGTCGCTCGATCTCGATGCGCCCGGCATTGCCAACCGGGTACGCGCGCTGCACACCTCCGACGCGTTGACCGGCTGATGCGGGTCGGGATCATCGGTCATCGCGGATACGTCGGGCTGCCCGACATCCTGAGTACCCTGCTGGACATTTCCCCGGCGCTTGGACTCACGCTGGCGTTCGAGCCGGAACTCTGGGAAATCGCGGAAGAGGGCGACCGTCTGGTGGATCCGCATCAGATCGACGCGTTGTTTACGTTGGGCGGTGACGGCACGTTGCTGCGCGGCGCGCGATTCCTGAACGGATACTCGGTGCCGATTCTCGGCATCAATCTTGGCCGATTGGGATTCCTCACCAGTTGCAGCGGTGATGAGTTCGAGTTGGGTGTGCGTCGTTTCGCCGCAGGAGACTTCGCCTCCGAAGCGCGGATGGCGCTGGCGTCGTGCGCCCTTGATCGCGACGGACACCAGCGCTGTGAGTGGCTGGCGTTGAACGACGTCGTGTTGCATAAGGGCGGATTCGCGCGCGTGGTCAAGTTGTCGGTGTTCGTAGACGACGAGTTGATTGGTACGTACTCGGCCGACGGGCTGGTGTTGTCGTCGCCCACCGGATCCACCGGTTATTCGCTCTCGGCCGGCGGTCCCATTGTCGTGCCCACCGTCGAGAGTATCGTGCTGACACCGGTTTCGCCGCATACCCTGGCCATGCGTCCGCTCGTGCTGCCGCCGCAGGTGGAGGTCAAGGTGCGCGCGGAAGATGGGCCGGATGAACTCTTGGTAACCATTGATGGACAGGTCGGCACTACGTTCACGAGTGGAGAAACTCTGGTGGTCCGTCGTGCACCCAACCCGGTGCACATCGTGCGCTTTCCGGGCACGACGTTTTTCAGCCGCATGCGCCGAAAGTTCGGCTGGGGCGGTCTGAGTGAACGCGACGGCGAAACCGTCTGATCCGTCATCCCGGTCGTCTCACGAATGCTCATCGAGCTGCGCCTGCGCAACGTGGCCGTCATCGATACGGTCACGCTGCCGCTGTCCGAAGGCCTCAACGTACTCACGGGCGAAACGGGTGCGGGAAAGTCCCTGATCGTGGGTGCGCTGGGCATGCTGTTGGGCGAACGGGCGGCGGCCGATCGCGTTCGCTCAGGAACCGACAAGGCCCTCGTCGAGGGGGTGTTCGAGCTCAGAGCCGGTGACCCCGTGCGTAACGTGCTCGACGCGCGAGGCATCGAGTCCGACGACGAACTGCTGGTGCTGAAACGCGAAATCGGCGCGAACGGACGTTCGCGCGCCTGGATCAATGGCACGGCGGTCACGGCGTCGGTGCTCGCCGAGATTGGCGCGCTGCTGGTAAGTGTTCACGGACAGCACGACTCGCGTCAGCTGCTGGAACCCGAACACCAACGCGATATTCTTGACGCGTTCATCGGTGCCGATCTCGAAACGCGTCGCGTGGCGCAGGCGCATGCCAGTCGGAACTCGCTCGCGGCGCGCGAACGGGAACTGCAGGCGCGACGTCAGGACGCCGAACGTCGCGTCGACTATCTGCGATTCGTGGTGCACGAGATTGACGAAGCAGGCCCCGTGGTTGGCGAACAAGACGCACTCGAGTCGGACATTCGGCGTTTGAGTCACGCCGGGGAATTGCGAACGCTCGCCGCGCAGGCTGCGAATGCGATCAACGGCGATGAGCACGCAGCGCTCGGACAACTGGGCAGCGTGAGACGGGCCCTTACCGCGCTCTCCCGTATCGACCCCGACACGGCGCGGTGGCAAGTAGGGTTCGATGGCGCCGTCTACGCGCTTGATGAACTTGCGCGGGAATTCGAAACGTATGCTGAAGGGATCGACGCCGATCCGGAGCGACTGCACAAGCTTGACACCCGACGAAACACCGTCCACGGACTGATGCGAAAGTATGGTCCAACGCTCGCCGACGTGTTGGCCACCTGGCAGCGTGCCCGCGAAGAAGTCGATCTGGTTGACGGCGGTGCGCTCGATTTTCGCGCGATCGCCGCCGCACGGGCGGAGGCCGACAGTGCGCTCAGTGAGGCGGCGGCCGAGCTCACGCGGCGGCGTTCCGCCGGTGCGTCGCAACTGGCCAACGCCGTGGCCGCGTTGCTTCCTGAGCTGGGAATGCCCGACGGGCGTTTTGAGGTTGCGCTCGCGGCGCTGGACGCGATTGGCGAGGGCGGTGCGGAGTCGGTCACGTTTCTCGCCGTCCTCAACGCCGGCAGCGAGTTGCGTCCGTTAGGTCGCATCGCGTCGGGTGGCGAACTGTCGCGATTGATGCTCGCGCTGAGTACCGTTCTGGCGCGTCTGCAACAGGTTCCCACACTGGTGTTCGACGAGGTCGATGCCGGTATTGGCGGAGCGGTCGCGTGGCAGGTTGGCGCGTTGATGCGGCGTGTCGCCGGACATCACCAGGTGCTCGCCATCTCGCACTTGGCGCAGATCGCCGCGCGTGCGCACCATCACGTGGTTGTGTGCAAAGGCGCGGTAGGAACTGTCACGACGGCCGACACCATGGTGGTCAGCAACGAGTCACGCGTGTTGGAAATCGCGCGGATGCTGGGCGGCGATGCCGATCGGGAAGTGAGTCGTGCGCACGCCCGCGAGTTGCTGGTGCGGGGGAATGCAGAGGACACGCAGTCGTCGGTGACATCACCACAACGCACTGCGGCTCAGCGTCGCGGAAAACCGGTATAGATGCGCAGTTCGAGGCGATCGCTCGAGATCACGGGCGCCGCTTCGCCGTTCCCCGTGACGGGGGTGACGTGCACGTACAGCACTTCCACCGGCCATTTCGAACGTCCGCGTACGTAACTCGACATGGTCGAAAACGTCGCACCGAACATGAAGGCTTGATACGAACGCGATCCCACCAACTGCGTAGCCGCGCTCAGAGAATCGGTCGCGCCAAACGCGTATCGATCGGCGTCGGCCCGCCGATACAGATAGCCGCTGGACAGTCCGAAAAACTGCCCCAGTATCAGGCGCGGCGCGAGCTCCAATTCCAACCGACGGCCCAGCGAACGACGCGCGCTGGCAACGGTTGACGGAACAAAGAACAGTGAGTCCACCAGCAGGGGACGTCGGATCACCACCTGATCGCTCAGGGGTTGCACGACCCGCGCGGTGCCGCTCATCCAGATGTATCGATTGAATACGATGTCCGACGTACTGCGGGCCAGCAACGCATTGGCGCCGTCGCCGATTGGCACGTCGAAGGCGGCCTCGGTGCGATCGGCACCGGCCGTCCCAAATCGCCATCCCGCAGTCACCTGGCTGCGAACACCGAACCCGCGGGCAGCGAGCCATTGTACGGGACGCGCGCCAAGGGTGTTCAGCCAGAGATACGACGCCGTGGCATCAATGTCGCCGATACCGGCCCGACGGGTGCCCCCGAGCGTGTGATAGTCAAGCCCGTACGCACTGTCGTTGGCAATACGCGAAATCGCTCCGGGTCCGTTCACCGTTACGGCGGACGCTGGCACCATGCCCTCGGTGAGGATCGTCACGCCGAATCCGGCGAACGCCGTGCGCAGTGCGCCAATGCCGGAGTTGATGGCCGTCTGTGTGGCGGAGTTACTGATTGGCACGAGTGGAGAACCACCACGCAGGCTGTCCCCATACACGGTGGCAAGCGCCGTTTGCGTTGCGAGCGACTGTTGCAACAGTTGTTGCGCCGCGACCGAATTGGCCCGAATGGCGTCACAGGCGGTTGCTGCGGTGGTGGTACACCGCGTGATTTCGGCCGCCAGTGCGGTTCGCGACTGCGACATCTGCCGAAGCAGCGTTCCGTTGGTGCTGCGCGCGGAAACTCCCGCCGTGGCCGAAAACGCGGGGTTC
Source organism: Gemmatimonadaceae bacterium (assembly GCA_031419135.1). Taxonomy (GTDB): domain Bacteria; phylum Gemmatimonadota; class Gemmatimonadetes; order Gemmatimonadales; family Gemmatimonadaceae; genus Gemmatimonas. Next base: position 23,415 of record JANOKE010000093.1, on the reverse strand, counting down.
TGGCCCACCGTGGCACCGGAGCCGGTTCGGTTGAGCACCAGCAACGCATTGTCCCGCGATTCCACATAGGGTACTACAAGTCCGATTGACAGCTTGCGTGTAAGGCCCAGTTCAAACGACATTGGCGTGATACTCTGCCGGGCGTCGCCGCTGGCCTCCAGTGGCCCCAGCGAGAGGGCAAACGCGGTGTTGCTGCTCAGTGCACGAATGGCCTGTTCGGCCGCGCTCAGGTGCGGGACCTGTCGAACTCCAAGCGCGTCGGCAGACAGTCCCCCAAACATTGGACGGGCACCGGCGCTGGTAAACAGCTCGTTGTAGCCCTCCCAAAGTCCGGCCACACGAATTCTCATGGCACCCTTCGGCAGTTGCGTCGCGTCGGCGCCCGCACCGGTAACGGCCTGGGCCCTCAAAAGTGCGGCCGCTCCGATCTGGAGTGCGAAGCATGCCAGCGTGATGCCGCGGATGACCGAGGGATTTTGACGGCCGGGCGATTGCAACGTGAACGGGGAGACAGGAGCGATCGACGACCGAATCATGCGTTGGGCGAGAGTTGGAAACCCTGAAGCGAAGGTAGATTATACCCTCGCGCAATCCACTTCGTTCGACTCAACGTGCAGATACCTTCCGTTCCGTGGCAGCTGACAGGCAATCACTGGCTGTCGCTTCCCTGTATCAATCCCGCCGATGGGGCCGTTCATGCCATTGGTGTGCTGCACCGTGGCGCACGCGCCGCCATAGAGTTCGCCGGTGCCGAACATTTCGAGTCTGGCGCGGGCACGCCCCTCTTTGGCCCGGTGCTGCGCGTGAATGGCGAGGTGCGTGCCCTCGCAGCGGAAGGCATTGCCTGGGAGCGCGCCGTCGGTTGGCTGCCCACGTTCACCTGCACCGTGGGCACGCTGCTGCTGCGCGGAACCGTATTTGCCCCCTATGGACGCGATGCCGACATGGCGGGTGCCGTGTACACATTGGGCGTCGAGAATCGCGGCCCGACGGAAGCGATCGTCGAAATCGCGCTGGAGGGATCGCTAGGCCACCGCCAGCAGCGCGTTCGCTCAGCCAGACCGTTTGATGATGAACATCGGGTCAGCATCGGCGCCGATGATGTGTTGTTGCTGGAGGGCACGGCGATTCCGGGGCTGGCCGCACTGGCCATCGGCGCCGACGGCCCCGCGAGACTTGAAGCGCCGGATCGCGCCACGCGCAATGCGTGTGCCTTCGCCATTCGGCGCGATCTGGTGGTGGCTCCCGGTGCAACCATGCAGTGCGCCTTCTACATCACCGTGGGTCCGGAGCGTGATGGTGCACAGGCAACCGTGGAGGTCATGCGCCGACGTGGATGGCGCGCGCTGCTAACCGCCACCCGGGAAGCCCTGTCCAGCATGGAGCAAACGACGGGCAACGATGGCATCGATCGGCTGATCAATCGCAATCTGCTGTTCGCGTATTTCTACGGCGTAGGGCGGGCGCTGGATGACGCCCACTACTACCTGGTGCGATCCCGCGCGCCGTGGCATCCGCAGGCGTTACCGTGCGCGACTTTGAAGCCTTGCTGTGGACGTTGCCTGCCGTGCAACTCGCCGACACTGGACTCGCTCGCGAACTCCTTGTGCGCATCTGCGAGCTGCACGGCTACGCGCCGGGACAGGGCGTGCACTATTTCGACGGCACGCTGTTCCAGCCCGGATTCGCCATCGAAGGTCCGGCGGCGTTCGCCATCGCCACCGACCGCTATATCCGCGACAGTAACGACGATCAGATTGTTGAAGAACCGGTGGTCGCCGATACGCTGTATCTGGCCGCCGATGATATCTCCGGTCGGCGTGATGCGCAGGTGCCACTGTACTCAACCGAAGTGCTGCCGTCTGGCGTTCCCGCGCCGCATCCGTTCACACTGCACGGCAACGCCACGGTGGCGCTGGCCTTGGACGTTTTGAGACGGACGCTCGATGAAGACGCGGCGTCGGGATTACAGGATCCCGCCGCCGTGCGCGCCGCGTTGCTTCGGCATTTTGCGGTAGACCGAGGTGGCAAAGCGCGATTGGCCACCTCCATTGACCTCGCTGGCGGTGCGGCACTCGAAGACGATCCGGTAGGTTCGCTGATGTGGTTGCCGCTGTACGAGGCGCTTGATCGCGAAGACTCGCTGTATCGCCGGTCGGCGCGGGCGGTGACTGGACAGACCACGGCGCTCGCGCCGCAGTTGGCGCGATTGCTGGGCCCTGATGGCAGCGATGTGCTGGCGTGGCTGCGACGTTCGCCGCTCGACAACGGGATTGCCGCCGAGTCGGTGGACACCGAGGGACGCGCCATTGACAATGGCGGCGACGCCGCACTCGCCGGCTTGTTGGCCTATACGGTATGGTACACTGCACACGCCCACGGCCTCAGGGGATGAGGCGCGCGGACGATTTGCCAGCACCCGGATGGCGAAACTGGTAGACGCGAGGGACTTAAAATCCCTTGGCCGCAAGGCCGTGTGGGTTCGAGACCCACTCCGGGTATTGCTTGACAACCATTCGCCGGCGCAGGAAGATGTGGCGTTGCGAGTCCCACCACGGGCGCAAATCACAGCCACATGGGAGCAGTCACATGGATGGTAGTCATGCCACACGCCGCAGCGACCTGATCTCCTTGGCGAAAGTCTGGCGGAGTCAAACGGGGTCGATGGCCGGTCGAAGCGGCGAACTCGACAAACTTGACAAGGCGCTCAAGGAGTTCGAGAAGCTCGGGAATCTGGCGGCAGTCGAGGATGCATTCGCGGCCTGGAAGGCCAAGTACGCGGCCACGGGCGAGCGTTGGCAAGACTCGCATCGCAACAAGAATCGGTTCATGCCGTTCCAACGACTGGATGCAATTCTGAGTGCCAGTGGTGACTCCGACGCCGCGCTCGGCAACACGCCGAACTTCATGCACGAAAACCATGTCAACGCGCGTCAGGGCATCGTGTACCTGTTCGGCCACATGGAAGTGGAAACGAGTGTGGCGGCCATCATTCTGGAAGGTGGCATGAATATCCTCGGGGGCGGGCTCAACTTTGCCGGCGCCGACATCGGGGACGGCGGCGGGTTGGGCAATGCCGCAGCCAGTATCGCCAGCACTAACATTGGAACGTCGCGTGTCATGTTGGACGATGTGGCGAAAATTGCGCTGGACACCCGACGGGCACCCCAACCCGTGGTGTTCGGACCGGCCAACAGACCGCAGCCGCAGGGCGAAATTGCCAAACGGTTTGCCGACATCAAGAAGGCGCTCAGCGAGTGGTTCCATCAATTCGTCAATAATCTCAAGACCGAGCTGATGGACAAGTTCGGCATCGTCGATATCGCCATTGGATCAGTGCACAATTTGATCAGCGTGTTGGTGGGCGCTCTCGCCGCACAGGCGGCGCCGATCGTTGGTGGGGCGATCAACATCGTTAGCGGACTCACCCAGGTGATCGATCGCGGCATGACGAACTTCAAGTCCTGGAAGGCCGGCAAGACGGTTGTGCTCAGCGAAGGTCACCCGGCGGCGGTGGTATCCGCGATTACGCTGGCGATGAAGGCGAGTCTGTTTGAAGGCATGTGGACGATGCTGAAAGGCGCCACCAGCATTGGCTTGACTGCAGTGGCTGGCATCTCGGCCATCGTAGACATGGTCATCGCCGGGGTGGAAATGTTGGTGAAGGTGATCTGGCGTTTGGTCGAGTGCTCGAAGATCAAGGCCTTTTGCGGCGAAGCGGCGTCACATTGGCGCCAGAACAAAGGACTGGATTTCGCGTCCAAGCCCTTCGCATTCAATAGTTGGTATCGGCAGGCGTCGTTGTTCATTCCAGCCATTCCGATTCTGACCATCAACAGCGGCATCTGTGGCGACAAGATGGTCTGGCTCCAGATGTTCAACGACAAAGCATCCGGCATCGTCCCCATCGGTCAGGAGCAATTCGACAAGGGCGTGGCGTACATCGACGGTCATCTCAAACCCTGGGGAGCGTCGTATCTCACCGAGTGTGCCTACGGGTTCGACTCCAGCGAGGCGCAGGTGAAGTCGGCCATTGAGCGATCGAAGTCGTATTCGTCGCCTGAGGCGGAGAACAAGTACTGGTCGGGGTTCAAGAAAATCGTGAGAGCGTAGAATGCGGTGGGCGGGGCGGGGAATCGGCCCCGCCCGCCTTACCGGATCAAGTGCTGAAGCGCGTCATCAACGTTCTCAGACACGTTAATGCAGCCATTGATCGATTCGTCCTCGCGCCGAGCGGCAGAATCCTCGCTTTCGGTCGACAATGGTTGCGTCTTCTTCGATGGCAAAGGCGATCCAGTGATTGGACCGTCCAACGGCAGGTTGTCTTCGCCAACAGGGGACGCGGACACGTCAACGCGAGCTGTCACGGATCGCGTCCGGCAGGCGCCGTGCTTCCGACGAAGGCGATGCACTGGGATCGTAGCAACATGGGAATCAACTGCTTGGGCGGCGACGACTGGAGCGGCACGACGCGTCCGTCGGGACAGGCTGGTTTTACCGGCCACGTGCCGACCAGGCCGTAGCGCCAGCAGAGTCTGCGCGTCGCGGAGCATTTCTACTGTGCGAGCGGCGAGCACCTACAACTGGCGCGTCTCCGAAAAATCACAGTTTTGCGATTTCTTGGAGAGCGTGACAAAGGAGGATCGACCACCGTGATGTCCTTGCGCACGACGCCCGTCGACCCAGCGGGGAAGCGGAAAGGCCCCGTTGAAGTGTCCGGTCAGGTAGCTCTGAGTCATTGATATCGTCCGCACCCGCGGCGGCGTAGACAGGACGCTGTGGCGGGTGTTGTGCTCTGTTGCCAATCGAGGTCGTGGCGTCCGGACGATTGATGTTCGAATTGCCAATGCGCGCCACGCCCCGCGCCGCGCTATTTTCCGCGCATGTCAGACGTCGTCGCGCTCGCCTCGGAATTGCTGTCCCTCGAATCCACCACCGGTCGCGAAAAGGACGCGGTGGATTTCGTTGCCCGTTGGCTGATCACACGCGGCTGGAACGTCACGCTGCAGGAGGTTGAGGCGCAGCGCTCCAACGTGTGGGCCACCCGACGCGGTGGTGGGGTGACGCTCTCCACCCATCTCGATACCGTGCCCCCGTTCGTTGCCCCTCGACTGGAAGGCAACCGGCTGTACGGGCGCGGTGCCTGCGATGCGAAGGGAATCGCTGCCGCCATGCTCATTGCCGCCCAACAATTGGCCGACGATGGCGAAGAACGGGTAGACCTGCTGTTCGTGGTTGGTGAGGAAAAAGGCTCACCCGGCGCTCGGGCCGCCAATCGATTGCCAGCCACCAGCAAGTGGCTCGTGAATGGCGAACCAACTGAAAGCAAGCTCGCGTCGGGTGGCAAGGGCGCCCAGCGCGTGATCGTGCGGGTGCGTGGACGTGAAGCACATTCGGCGTACGCGCACCTGGGAAGCAGCGCGGTGGAACCGCTGCTGGACCTGTTGCCCAAACTGCGCACGCTGGCCTTACCGGTCGATCCCATTCTCGGTGCAACGACCTGCAACATCGGCGTGTTGCGCGCCGGCACGGAAGCCAATGTTGTCCCTGGGCTGGCCGAGGCCGAGATCATGATCCGACTTGTCGGTGACGTCGCCCCCGTGCGCGAAGCCTTTACCGCGTGGGCCGGCGATCGCGCCGAGTTGGTCTGGGGCTCGCACATTCCAGCACAGCACTTTCACGTGATTCCCGGATTCGAGGTGGAGGCCGTTGCCTACACCAGCGACATCCCACTGCTTGATCGCTGGGGTACGCCGCTGTTGTTTGGGCCCGGCTCCATTCATGTAGCGCACACCCCCATCGAATACATCGATACGGCCGAACTCGAAGCCTCGGTGAGCGCCTACCAACGAATCGTCCACGCACTCCTCGCATGACCGACATCCTGCAGACACCCATTCGTTGGCCGGTCGCGGTGCTCGGCGCCACCGGTGCCGTCGGCCAGGCCTTCATCCGTTTGCTGGCCGGACATCCGTGGTTCGACCTCGTCGAAGTCGCCGCGTCCGAACGCAGCTCCGGTAAATCGTATCGCGAAGCATCGCGCTGGCTGGAAGGGGTGTTGTCCGAAAGGGTAGCCAATCTCACCGTGTTGCCGTGCAATCCGGCGGCGGTGCGCGCACCCCTCGTGTTTTCGGCGCTCGACTCGGCAGTGGCGGGTGACGTTGAAGCTTGCTTCGCCGCCGCAGGGCGACTCGTGCTTAGCAACGCCAGGAACTATCGCATGGCGCCGGATGTCCCGCTGGTCATTCCCGAAGTGAACGGCGATCACTTGGGTCTGCTTACCCGGCAGCGGCGTGAGCGCGGGTGGCCCGGCGGCATTGTGACGAATGCGAATTGCGCCGTCACTGTGGTTGCCATGGCGTTGGCGCCGTTGCACGCCGTATTCGGCGTGCGCAAACTGTTCGTCAGCACCATGCAGGCTGTCTCCGGTGCTGGCTACCCCGGCGTACCGTCACTCGATATTCTCGGCAATGTGATCCCGTACATCGGAGACGAAGAACCGAAAATCGAAACTGAAATCACCAAATTGCTGGGAACGTTCGACGGCATGTCCATCATCCCCGCCGCTATCGTCACCAGTGCGCACGCCAATCGCGTTCCGGTCGAGCACGGACACACGGTGTGCATGTCGGTGGCGTTCGAGCGTCGACCAACGCCAGAACAAGCCACGCGTGTACTCAGAGAGTGGACCGGCGTGCCCGCCGTGCAGGGGCTGCCAAGTGCGCCGTCACCGGCGCTGATTGTGCGCGATGAACCTGATCGACCGCAACCGCGACGCGATGGGCCGTCGGGCAACGGCATGGCGGTCACCATCGGGCGCGTGCGCCCCGATCCGCTATTGGATCTGCGACTGGTGGCCATGGCGCACAACGTGATTCGCGGTGCCGCCGGTGGGTCGATTCTCAATGCGGAACTGCTGGTCGCCACGGGGCAACTCGCGGGTCTTGCCGCACCGTGATCGTTTGCAAGTTCGGTGGCACCTCGGTGCAGGATGCGGCGGCGATCGATCGCGCCGTGTCCATCATTCGCGGCAAGGCGGCGCGTGGGCCTATCGTGGTAGTATCAGCGTTGGGTGGTGCCACCAACCAACTGCTGGACATCGCGCACAAAGCGGCTGCCTCCGACTTGCTGGTGGCACTCCAGCTCACCGAACAGTTGCGAGAGCGTCACCTTCGCGAGGCCGCAACGCTGTTGAACGGTTCGTCGGAAGCCGATGACATTGCCGCCGACATCAGCGTGGGCTTCGATGAACTGGCTCATCTGGCCGAGGCGTTTCGCACATTGGGCTATCTCACTCCGCGCTCGCTCGATGCGGTCGCCGCGATTGGCGAGTTGCTGTCGTCGCAAATCGTTGCGGCGGCGTTTCGGCATCGTGGATTGCCCGCCGTGTTCGTTGACGCACGCGATGTCCTGAAAACAAACGACATCTTCACACGGGCCGAACCGAATCTGCCGGAAATCGAACGCGCCGCAGAGCAACACCTCGTGCCACTCGTGCAGCGCGGCCAGATTCCCGTGATGGGTGGGTTCGTGGGCTGTGCGCCCGGTCGCGTTACCACCACCCTTGGTCGTGGAGGGTCCGATTTTTCAGCGTCGCTGGTTGGCGCCGCGGTTCAGGCAGACGCGATCGAAATCTGGACCGACGTAGACGGCATGCTGACCGCCGATCCGCGTATCGTGCCCGACGCCCGGCTCATTGAGCGTATTCGATTCGATGAGGCAGCCGAACTGGCTTCGTTCGGCGCCAAGGTGCTGCATCCCAGCACGATTGCTCCCGCCGTGCAACGCGGCATACCCGTATACGTGTTCAATTCGCGTCATCCCGACGGACGGGGCACGATGATCGCATTTGACGCGCCCCGCATGGCCGTGCGCGCGATTGCGGGGAAGCGCAATACCACGGTCATCAAGCTGCGGTCGGCCCGCATGCTGTTGGCGCCCGGGTTCCTGCGGCGCGTGTTTCAGGTATTCGAAACGCATCGTACATCGGTCGATGTGGTGGCAACGTCCGAGGTATCCATCTCAGTCACGCTCGATGATCCCACCAATCTTGATGCGGTCGTCGCCGACCTCATGCAGTTTGGCGACGTCGCGGTGGAACGCCATCGGGGCATTGTCGCCATCGTTGGTGCCGGCATTGCCGATGGTGGAGGGGCGTTGGCCGATGCCATTGCCGCATTGGGACCGATTCCGGTGTACATGGCGTCGCTCAGCGCCACCGGTATCAACTTCACGCTGGTGATCGACGACGCCGAGGTGGTTGGCGCGCTACAGCGCTTGCATCACACGTTTTTTGGTGTGGCGGCATGACCGACGTCCCGGTGCGCGTCGCGCTGGTTGGCATGGGGCGGATGGGGCGCGCGCTCGACGCCCTCGCGCCCGAACGCGGCGTCGAGATCGTGGCCCGGTTGGATGCCGCGGAGATGCAGCGCGGACTGACGCGTGACGATCTGCAGGGTGCGCAGGTGGCTATTGAGTTCACGCAGCCGGAATGCGCGATCGACAATGCCGTGGCCTGTCTTGCGCTCGGATGTCCGGTGGTGATTGGCACGACGGGCTGGTCAGCGCAGCGCAGTGCCCTCGAGACGGGTATCGACCGGTTTCGCTGCGCGGCGCTGTGGGCACCGAATTTCTCGCTGGGTGTCCAGCTCTTTCTCGCTTTCGTGGAAGACGCCGCGCGCAGGCTGCGCGGCGTGTCGGCGTTCGATACCCATGTCATTGAAACGCATCACACGGCCAAGCGCGACGCACCGTCGGGTACGGCGATCGCACTCGCTGAGCGGGTTGCGTTCGGCCTGGGTCACACGGTGCCTGTTACGAGCGTGCGCGTAGGATCGGTGCCGGGCACGCATGAAGTCGTGTTCGATGCGCCCTTCGAACAAATTCGCTTTACGCACGAAGCGCGAGACCGGCGGGTGTTTGCGGACGGTGCGTTAACCGCCGCACAGTGGCTTGCCGCTGGTCGCCTACCGGCACTCTATTCGCTGCAGGATGTGCTGTCGCTACCCCTGGCCACGCTCGCTCACCTCGACCACGGACCTCCGCGATGACCGTACGGGCACTGCACGGATGTGGCACTGCGCTGGTCACGCCGTTCACGGGCACCGGTGCGGTGGACGAAACGGCGCTTCGCGCGTTCGTGGAGTGGCAGGTGCGCGAAGGCGTGCACTTCGTGGTGCCGTGTGGTTCGACAGGCGAGGCCGTCACGCTCAGTCCGCTGGAACATCGGCGTGTCGTCGAGATCACCGTGGAGCAGGTGAACCGGCGGGTGCCCGTGGTGGCGGGCGCAGGTTCCAACGATACGCAGAAGGCCATCGCGTTGTCACGGGAGGCCAAGGCTGCAGGTGCCACGCACTTGCTGCACGTGACACCCATGTATAACAAGCCGCCGCAACGCGCGCTCATGGCACACTTCCGCGCCATTGCTGATGCGTGCGACCTGCCCATCGTGTTGTACAACGTACCGAGCCGATCGGCGATCAATCTGGAGGTGCGCACCTGTCTCGCTCTGGCGCAAGATCCGCGTTTCGTGGGCGTCAAGGAGGCGTCCGGCAATTTGACGCAGATCACCGACATCCTGCGCGAACGTCCAGACGGCTTCGCGGTCCTGTCGGGCGACGACGGCTTCACGCTGGCGGTGATGGCGCATGGAGGCGAGGGCGTGATTTCGGTGGTCTCGAATGTGGTGCCGCATCTCACGGCGTCGCTGTGCAATGCCATGACGCGCGGTGATCTGGCCGACGCGCGGCGCCTGGACGCGCGACTTGCCCCTGTCATTCACGCGGCGTTCATCGAATCCAATCCGATTCCGGTGAAGGCGATGTTGCACATGCAGGCCCGCATGGACAACGTGTTGCGACTCCCCCTCGTCCCGCTGTCCGAGGTGCACCACGATACGGTGCATCGTGCCCTCGCATCCGCCAACGCGCTCTCGTAACCTTCGTCATGGCCTTCTCCCTCGCTGAACTCGAAGCGCGACTAACCGATCCGCAGATTCTTGAGAGCGGGTGTCCGCTGCCCACCGACGCGCAGCATGTGTTCGATCATGCCATTGCGCTGCTGGAGCGTGGTGAGATCCGCGCTGCACGCCGCGACGCAAGTGGTCAGTGGCACGCCGTGCCGTGGGTGAAACGCGCCATTCTGTTGGGATTCCGAATCGGTCGGGTCGTGGAGATGTCTACCAGCGCGCCGTTTCACTTTTTCGACAAGCACACCTTTCCGGCGCGCGATTTTCGTCTTGAGCATCAGGTGCGCATTGTTCCCGGCGGATCCACCGTGCGACGTGGCGCCTATCTCGCGCCCTCGGTGGTGTGCATGCCGCCGATGTTCGTGAATGTGGGCGCCTGGGTTGGTCGCGGCACCATGATCGATTCGCATGCGCTGGTGGGTTCGTGCGCCCAGATCGGCGAGCGCGTGCACTTGAGCGCGGCGGCACAGATCGGAGGGGTGCTGGAACCCATCAATGCGTCACCCGTGGTGATCGAGGACGACGTGATCGTTGGGGGCAACTGTGGCGTGTACGAAGGCACCGTGGTGCGATCGCGTGCAGTAATCGGCGCGGGCGTGATTCTCACGCGCGGCACACCGGTGTATGATCTCGTGCGTGAGACCGTGCACCGGGCCACGGCCGATTCACCGCTCGTGATCCCTGAGGGCGCCGTGGTGGTACCAGGGGCGCGCCGGGTCAGTTCGGCGTTTGGCGAACGCGAAGGGTTGTCGTTGCAGACACCTGTGATCGTGAAATACCGCGACGATCGAACCGATGCGGCAACGGCGCTCGAGGCGTGGCTCCGCTGACGCAGCCTGACGGCGCCGACGCGCCCGCAGCCGCGCGCATACGCGCACCATTCGTGGTGAAAGGCGAGGTGCGAGCACCTGGCGACAAGTCCATCAGTCATCGCGCACTCATCTTTGCCGCATTGGCCGTCGGTCCATCGCGCGTGCGTGATATTCTCGAGTCGGCCGATATTCAGGCCACCGCGGCTGCCCTGCGCGCGATGGGCGTCAGTGTTCCTCCCCTGGGCGCCGATATTACGGTGCAGGGAGTTGGCGTGGACGGGCTTCGCTCGCCCGATGCGCCATTGGACTGCGGCAACAGCGGCACCACCACGCGGCTGCTCACTGGGCTGGTGGCAGGGCTGCGCGGGCGCAACGCACGGTTCGAAGGCGATGCGAGTTTGAGTGCCCGTCCTATGCGACGCGTTGCCGTTCCCCTGCGCGCCATGGGAGCGCGCGTTGAATTCGAAGGCGATGACGGACACGAGGGGCTGCCCATGCGCGTACACGGGGCCGCATTGCAGCCCATCGTGTGGGAGAACGCGCATGCCAGCGCGCAGGTGAAAGGCGCGCTGCTGCTGGCGGGGCTGGCATCGGGTGTATCCGTATACGTGCGTGAGCCCGTTCGTTCACGCGACCACACAGAACGCATGTTGACGGCTCGTGGCGTATCGCTGGACGTGCTGGCGAACGGCGTGCGGCTGGGGGCGGCACAGCAGGTTCAGCCGCTCAACATCGACGTGCCGGCAGATCCGTCGTCGGCGGCCTTCTTCGCGGCGCTTACCGCGCTTGCCGACGACGGAGAATTGCGCCTCACCGATGTGTGTCTCAACCCCACGCGCATCGGTGCCTTCGACGTGATGGGACGCATGGGTGTTTTGCTGCGGCTGGAAGACGAACGCGTGGCTGGTGGCGAAACCGTTGGCACCGTGGTCGTGCGACCTGGACGCCTGCATGGCACGCGAATTGGCGGCGACGAGGTCCCGCGGTGCATTGATGAACTGCCGTTGCTGGCCTGTCTCGCTGCACGCGCCAACGGAGAAACGCGTATCTCCGACGCGACCGAGTTGCGGGTCAAAGAGAGTGATCGGATCAGCGCGGTGGTAATGAACCTGCGAGCCCTTGGCGTTGACGTGGAAGAATTTCCCGACGGCATGCGCATTGTCGGTTCCCAGCATTCACTGCAGGGGCGCGTGGTCACGTACGGCGATCATCGACTCGCCATGGCGTTCGGTGTGCTTGGCGCGTTGCCAGGCAATCGCATCACGATCGACCATCCCGATTGCGTGTCGGTTTCCTATCCGCAATTCTGGTCCGAGCTCGCGCGGGTGGTTGGAGATCAACCCCGAGTCGCGGCGCCAACCGCCACACAACATCGCGAGTCACATCTGGTGATTGCCATCGACGGTCCGGCCGCCTCTGGCAAAAGTTCAACCGCGCAATGGGTCGCGCAGCGTCTGGGTGTACGTCATGTCGACTCGGGCGCGTTCTATCGTGCCATCACCTGGTTGGGTCTCAAGAGCGGCGCGCCACCCGACTCGTGGACGGCAACGTCGCTGCTTGCCGCGGCGCATCGGGTTGGCCAGCGACTCACCGATCGGTCAATACTGCCGCTGATTGACGGCACGGTGATGGACGAGGCGCTCCGGGACGCGCCGGTCACGCGGCAGGTCTCACGCGTCGCCCAGATGAGGCTTGTACGCGAGTGGGTCAACACCCAGGTCCGCCACGCGGCCAGATCTTCCGATGTGGTGGTAGACGGGCGCGACATTGGTACGGCGGTCTTTCCGGAGGCGACGCTGAAGGTTTTTCTCATTGCCGATCCGTGGGAACGTGCTCGTCGCCGACTGATCCAACGGCTTGGTCGGCGCCCCACCGATCCGGAAATCGCACGGGAAACTGAGGCCTTGGTAGCCAGAGACGCCAAGGATGCCACCCAAAGCGCACCCGCTCGCGACGCTATCACCGTCGACACGACAACCCTGACCCAGGAAGAGCAAGTCGACCGCATAGTGGCCTTGGCCAAAGCAGTCCCGGGACGTCTCCCGTCTCCCGTCTCCCGTCTCCCGTCTTCACATCCGTGACCCGCCAGCCTATGTTTCAGGGCTCCGACATTTCTGCCGGAACCCTGCTGTCTCACCAACTTTCTCGGCGCGGCGAGTGTTGTCCCGCGATGTGGAGACCTGAACCAGTATGAGCACTGAACTGAGCCCCGACACGGGCATCGAGTTGAATTCCGAGCTGGCCACCGCGCTCGACGAAGACTCGCTGGAACACCCGAAGCTTACGCCGCGCGAAAAGCGCGACCTCCAGAAGAGCCAACTGCGCCCGTTGGCCAATCGTCGCCCCGAGCTCTACGAAGAAGACGAGTTCTCGTCCGATGAGTACGAGCGGATGATGGAGTTGTACAACGGGACACTCGCCTCGATCGAAGAAGGCGAAATCGTCAAGTCCCGCGTGCTTGAAATTCGCGAGAACCTCGTCGTCCTCGATATCGGCTTCAAATCCGAAGGGACGATCGCGCTCGAAGAATTCAAGGATATGCCCGACCTCAAGGTCGGCGACGAAGTGGAAGTGCTCCTCGAGCATCTCGAAGACGCCGAAGGCTCGGTGGTGCTGTCCAAGAAGAAGGCCGACTTCATGCGCGTGTGGGAACGCATTCGCGTGGCCTACGAAAGCGATATGCCCGTCGAAGGCGTGCTCGTCAAGAAAATCAAGGGCGGCGTGGTGGTCGATCTCATGGGCGTGGATGCGTTCCTCCCCGGCTCGCAAATCGCCCTCCGTCGCGTGCCCAACATCGATGAGCTGCTCGGTCACAAATACGAGTTCAAGATCATCAAGCTCAACAAGCGTCGTCGCAACATCGTGGTCTCGCGTCGAGTGATCCTTGAGCAGGAACGCGCCGGCAAGCGTGAGAAGTTGATGAAGGAGCTCAACAAGGATCAGGTGCGGAAGGGCGTCGTGAAAAACATCACCGATTTCGGGGCATTCATCGACCTCGGTGGCGTGGACGGCCTGCTGCATATCACCGACATGTCATGGGGTCGTATCTCGCATCCAAGCGAGATGGTGCAGATCGGCCTGGAGCTCGAAATCAAGGTGCTCGATATCGATTGGGAGCGCGAGCGTATTTCACTCGGCCTCAAGCAGCTCCAGAGCTATCCGTGGAAGGACGTGGCGGCCAAGTACCCGGTCGGCACGCGGGTGAACGGCAAGGTGGTGTCGATCACCAACTACGGGGCATTCATCGAGCTCGAGCCGGGTATCGAAGGCCTCGTGCACATTTCCGAAATGAGCTGGACGCGCAACGTGCGTCATCCGTCCAAAATCGTGTCCATTGGTGAAGCGATCGAGGCGGTGGTGCTCAAGGTTGATGAAACCGAGGAGAAAATTTCGCTCGGCATGAAGCAGACGGAACAGGATCCATGGGTGATCCTGCCGCTCAAGTACCCGGTGGGTACGCGCATTAACGGAAAAGTGCGCAACCTCACCAGCTTCGGCGCATTCGTGGAAATCGAGCCGGGCATCGACGGCCTCATTCACATCTCCGACATGTCCTGGACCAAGCGTGTCCAGCATCCGTCGGAAGTGGTGAAGAAGGGCGACGCGGTGGACGTCGTGATCCTCAACATCGACAGCGAGAACAAGCGGATTTCACTCGGACTCAAGCAGGCCGAGGAAGATCCGTGGCTCAAGATCGGTGAGACGTACCCGGTGGGTACCGAGCTCCCCGGCAGCGTGGTTCGCCTGATGGATAAGGGCGTGGTGGTCGATCTCGGCAACGACATCGAAGGCTTCGTTCCGGTTAGCCAGTTGAACCCGGAAGGCACGGTCACGAATCCTGCAGATTTCACATGGGAAACGATGAACCTGGTCATGCGGGTGCTCGAGGTCGATCCGATCCATCGCCGCATTGTGCTGGCAGTGACGTCGGTGCCGGAAGAGCAGCCGCCCAAGCCGGCCGAGCCCAGCAAGGTGCACAGCTCGGAAGACGAGATCGGACTGTAAGTCGCGTCTCAAGTTGATGGTACGACAAAGGCCCCGCCGAGTACAACCGGCGGGGCCTTCGGTTTGTTCGAGCTGACGGGCCTACTGCCCAACAATAAGCCCCACCGCTTCGTCCGTCTGCTTCGCCCCCTTCTTCGTGAGCGGCGTCGCGCCGCGCGAACTCTTGAACGCCGTGACCATCAGCATCGAGAAGCTCACCGTGAAGATCAGCGACACCAGCACGACGCGCCATGCGGTGGTCTGGAACGTCGCCATCATCTGCGAGGTAACGATTCCCTTGAGCTGCAGGGCATCGAGCGCGAACAACACCAGAGAGCCCAGCAGGCCAATGACGAACAAGGCGGCTAACGCCCCCACGAAACGCGCCACGCCTTTATGGTCCACGCTGCGAGCCACCAAGGTCATGATCGTGAGACCGAGAAACGGCAGCAGCATCACGCTGGACAATGCGTTCGCCGCACCAAAGCGCCACCGGATGTCGCCGAGATTCAGCGGCCAAAGCTGCTGGCCGGCCTGCAGGAAGGGAATAAGGATCAGCAGGATGGCGCCGATGTAGGCGAGCCGACGCGCGGGGGCGTCGGCGTCAAGACGAAAAATGTCAGGCATGGAATTGGGTGGCTTCGTTCGGTGGCGGTGAGGCAGTGCCTCACCCAGCGTTGAGCGGCATCGGTAACCCGGGAACCGTGTCGTGCGATCCTGCAGCTACCCGTTCCTACTGCATATTTCGGACCAGCAGGCTCATCCATAAACTAGCGCGGCAGTGACTGGTCATCCGCTTCTAGACGGGCAAAGCGACATTCCGGTCACGAACGCGCCAGCCGTGAAACGGTCTCCCATCCCACACCACATCTTACTTCGACCGTCAACGTAATGGCAGCACCACGTTAGGTGCTCTGCCGCAATAAGCTGGTTGCTGTCCCGGGCGTCCGCTAGCTTGCGGCCATATGTCAGCAAATCCGTCGACCATGCGCAACAAACTGGCGCGTCTTTCCGCCGCCCGCGATGCCGCCGAGTTGGGAGGGGGCGCGGCGCGGCTGGCAGCCCAGCACGCCAAAGGCAAGCTCAGCGCCCGCGAGCGCGTCGATGTCCTGCTCGATGAAGGATCGTTTGTCGAGGCAGACCGATTCGTCACGTCTCGTGCCGAGAACGGGGGCGAGCAACCGGTTTTTGGCGACGGGGTCGTGACCGGCCACGGCCGGATCGAGGGCCGCCTGGTGTACGTGTTCTCTCAGGATTTCACAGTGTTCGGCGGATCACTCTCCGAAGCGCATGCCGCCAAGATCTGCAAGATCATGGATCTGGCCATGCGCGCCGGAGCGCCCGTGATCGGGCTGAATGATTCCGGCGGGGCCCGCATTCAGGAGGGCGTGGTTTCGTTGGGCGGTTACGCCGACATCTTCCTCCGCAACACCCTGGCCTCGGGCGTGATCCCGCAGATATCGGCAATCCTTGGGCCGTGCGCCGGTGGTGCGGTGTACTCGCCGGCGATCACCGACTTCATCTTCATGGTGCGCGGAACAAGCTACATGTTCGTCACCGGCCCCAATGTGGTGAAGACCGTGACGCACGAGGACGTGACGATGGAGCAGCTGGGTGGAGCGGATACGCACGCCTCGACCAGCGGCGTGGCGCACTTCGCCTGTAATTCGGAACTGGCCTGTCTGCAGCAGATACGCGAACTCTTTCGTTTCGTACCGTCGAACAATGTCGACAACCCGCCGCGCGGCAGCACACGGGATCCGCGCGACCGACGTGACGAAGCGCTGCTGGATATCATCCCCGACAATGCGAACAAACCGTACGACATGCACGACGTGATCCGTCGCGTGGTCGATGACGCGGGGTTCTACGAGGTGCACGCCAACTATGCGGGAAATATTCTGGTGGGGTTTGCGCACCTCGGCGGCTACAGCGTCGGCATCGTCGCCAACCAGCCCGCCGTGATGGCCGGTGTACTCGATATCAATGCGTCGATGAAGGCGGCGCGATTCGTGCGCTTCTGCGATTGCTTCAACATTCCGCTCGTTACATTCGAAGACGTCCCCGGATTCCTGCCCGGGGTGGCGCAGGAGCACGGCGGTATTATCAAGCACGGCGCCAAATTGTTGTATGCCTACTGTGAAGCCACGGTGCCCAAACTCACCGTGATCACGCGCAAGGCGTACGGCGGCGCCTATGACGTAATGAGTTCGAAGCACATTCGTGGCGACTTCAACATTGCCTGGCCAACGGCGGAAATCGCCGTCATGGGCCCGAAAGGCGCGGTGGAAATCCTCTACAAGAAGGAAATCGCCGAGGCACCCGATCCGCAGGCCGCGATGGACGCGCGCGTGGCGGAGTACACCGAACGGTTTGCCAATCCGTACGCCGCGGCGGCCCGGGGGTACATCGATGACGTCATTGATCCGCGCGACACGCGGCCGCGCCTGATCGATGCACTGGACGCCCTGCAAGGCAAGCGCGACCGCAATCCTCCCAGAAAGCACGGGAATCTTCCGCTGTGAGCGGGCACGTCAGCACACCCCCATTCGGCAAGTTGCTGGTCGCCAATCGGGGAGAGATCGCGCTACGCGTGATCCGCGCCTGTCAGGAACTGCAGATACGCACGGTGGCCGTGTACTCCGACGCCGACGCCCGGGCACCCCACGTGCGCGAAGCCGATGAAGCGGTGTGCATCGGCCCGCCGCCATCGACGCAGAGCTATCTGCTCGGCGATCGGATCATCGACGCGGCGAAGCGCACGGGCGCGGACGCCATCCACCCCGGATACGGGTTCCTGTCCGAACGCGCGTGGTTCGCACGGGCGGTGCGTGACGCGGGTCTGGTGTTCGTGGGTCCACCGGCCGAGGCGATCGACGCGCTGGGATCGAAGACGGCGGCGCGTCAACTCGTTCGCAGTGCGGGTGTACCGGTGGTGCCGGGCACGACGGAAGCGTTGCGTGATGCCGACGAGGCCGTGGCGATCGCGGACACGTTCGGATTTCCCGTGATCCTCAAAGCGTCGGCCGGTGGGGGCGGGAAGGGTATGCGCATCGTGCGCGCTCGCGAAGACATGGCGGAGGCGCTCGCATCGGCGAAACGGGAATCGCAAAAAGCGTTCGGTGACGACGCCGTGTACGTCGAGAAGTACCTCGACGGACCGCGCCATGTGGAGATCCAGATTCTCGCTGACATGCACGGCAACGTGATCCACCTGGGCGAGCGTGAATGCTCGGTGCAGCGTCGCCATCAGAAGATGATTGAGGAAGCGCCCAGTGTGGCCGTGTCACCCGCATTGCGCGCGCGCATGGGGGCGACGGCGGTGGCCGCCGCCCGTGCGGCGGGGTATGTGAATGCCGGTACGTGCGAGTTCCTGCTGGATAAATCGGGAGAATTCTACTTTCTCGAGATGAACACGCGCATACAGGTGGAACATCCCGTAACCGAACTCGTGATGGGAATTGACCTGGTGCAATGGCAGATTCGCATCGCGGCCGGCACGCCGCTCCCGTTTGCACAGAAAGACTTCACCCCGCGCGGGTGGGCCATCGAGTGTCGCATCACCAGTGAGGATCCGGCAAACGGGTTCTTGCCCTCGATCGGACGGGTGGAGCATTTGCACCTGCCCAGCGGTCCGGGCGTTCGGTGGGACGGCGGGATAGAGGCCGGCAGCGAGGTTGGACTGTTCTATGATCCCATGCTGGCCAAACTGATCGTCCATGCACCAAACCGTCAGTTGGCCATCGCCCGCATGCGTCGCGCGTTGCTCGAGTTGACGATTGATGGCATTGAAACGTCGCGCGCGTTCCACCTGCGGGTGATGGATCATCCGGCGTTTCAGAGCGGCGACATCTCGATCCAGTGGCTTGAACACACACTGGACGAACTCACGGGTCCATCCAGTGACCGCACGACGCTGCGGTTGGCGGCACTGGCGTCGGCCCTGATCACACACGATGAGCGCCTCAGCGGGCGTCAGCCGGTGGCCAGCGCTCCGGATGCCGATGCCTCGCAATCCGAACGACTCCACGCGCCAGAGCGTTTTGTACGCGACCGTTCGTTGTGGGCGGCGCAGGCCCGCCGAGAGACGTTGCGTTCGCCGTGAGGATTCGCTCGTGAGACGACCGTACGCGCGAGCGCAGACACGCGCGAACCGGCGTCCTTCGCGGGGCGAGGTGCCCACCGAATCGGTCGCGAACATGCGCATCGATACCATTGCAGCGGGCGGAGATGGCGTGGGGCGCATCGACGGCATGGTGTGTTTTGTCCCGCGTGCGGCCCCCGGCGATGTGGCGCAGGTGGCGTACGTTCCGCACGCCCGCTACGCCCGCGGTCGCCTGCTCCAGATACTGGAACCGTCGATAGAACGCGCGGAACCGCTGTGCCATCACTATGCCGCCGATCACTGCGGTGGTTGTCAACTGCAACACCTTTCGGCCGACGCGCAACGCACAGTCCGGCAACGCATCGTGCGTGACGCGCTGCAACGGGTTGGCCATCGCGAGGTACCACTTCCCGAACTTGTTTCCGGCGAATCATGGGGCTATCGGGAGCGCCTCACCCTGACGCTGCGTGTCCGCGGAGCGGGGTGGATCGGTGGACTGCACGCATTCAACGACGCGGGGCGCGTTTTTGCGCTCGACGAATGCCCCATCGCGCATCCTCGACTCGTGGCATGCTGGACCGAGGTGCGTCGCCTGTTGCGTGGCCTCCCCGTTCTGCAGTCGGCGTGGACGTTACGCCTTTCGCTGCGCCTGACGGGTGCCGCAGGTGAGCGGGTGGCGCTCGTGGTGTTGGGTGGAGTGCAATGGACCGACGCTCACGACTGGGCGGCACGCGTGTGCGCCGAAGTCCCGACCGTTTCTGCGGTGTGGTGGGAGCCCGAGCGGGGTGAGGTGATGCTGCTGTCCGGTACACAGGAACCCGACGTACTGGCGTTTGCGCAGGTGAACCCGCTGGTTGCGAACGCGTTGCGTGCGCATGTGCTGACGTCGGTACGGGCACTGGCCCCCGCCTCCGTGATCGATGCCTATAGCGGCCGTGGTGACCTGGCCGAAACGTTGGCGCATGAGGGCGTGCGCGTGACGGCCATCGAGTCGGACCCTGTGGCCGTGGCGCGCGCGACCACGCGTCTGATGCCATTCCCTGTGTCGCGGGTGATCAACGCCCTCGTGGAGGATGCACTCGAGACCGCGCTGCCAGCAGATATCGTGGTGTTGAATCCGCCGCGTCGCGGGGTCGACATTCGCGTAGCCGCCACACTGGCTAACGCCAGCGCGGCCGGTGTTCGCGGCGTGGTGTACGTGAGTTGTGATCCCGCCACGCTCGCGCGCGATCTCTCGCGTCTCCCGCGATGGCGCATCGCGTCACTTCGGTGCTTCGACATGTTTCCGCAAACGGCGCACGTTGAAACCGTGTGCGTGCTCATCCCAGAGGAGATATGAAATACATCGTCGACGTGAATGGGGAGCGGATCACGGTGGAACTGGAGGGTACCCAGGCAACCGTCGATGGCGAACGACTGGATGTGGCGTTGACGCGCGTTGAAGGCACGCCGCTCCGTCTGGTACGCGTGGGCGAGCAGGTGCACCGCGTGGTGGCGCGTCGGGGTGCGTCACGCGGCGCGTGGGTGCTTGACGTGGACGGGGTACGCGTGGACACCGAGGCGCTCGACGAGCGCATGCGGACTATTCGCGACCTGACCGCCGCATCGGGGGTTGCGTCCGGTCCGGCACCATTGTTGGCCCCGATGCCTGGACTGGTGGTCCGGGTCCATGTCACGGTTGGCGACGTCGTCGCGGCCGGTCAAGCCCTGGTGGTGGTCGAAGCCATGAAAATGGAGAACGAACTCCGGGCAACCGCGCCGGGGATGGTGCTTGCGGTGCGAGCCATCCCCGGCTCGGTGGTAGAGAAAGGCGCCGTGCTCCTTGAACTGGGGCCGTTGCCAGCGCCGAACTCGGTTCAGGCCGCCTTGGCTGGCTGATTGCTGCGCATGCGATTCACCGCTTTGATCACCATGAACAGGACCATGGCAATGATCAAGAATGTGATGATCTGATTGACGAATTGACCGTAGGCAAGAACCGGGGCTCCGGCCTTTTTCGCTTCTTCCAGTGTGTTGAACGTGCCGTCTCCCTTGAGGACGACGAAGCGATTGGCGAAGTCCACCCCACCGGTAAGCAGGCCGACGAGTGGCATGATGACATCGTTCACCATGGAGTCGACGATCTTTTGAAAGGCACCACCGATAACCACACCAATAGCGAGATCCATGACGCTGCCCTTCATGGCAAACTCTTTGAATTCAGCGGCCATACCCATAGCGAAACTCCTTTAGAGAGAAATTGGCGCGAAGCCAATGACGGTGCCGTGCTCAATACGAACGACGGAGGCGCAATGATGGGTCCGAATTCGGTAGGAGGCAATGGCAAGACGCGTCAAAACCGCATTGACAGCCAACGCAAAGTGCAGTAACTTACGGGTCTGTCTCGACTTCCGTGATTTTCTTCCGGCTCGCCGACGAGCACGCTCTCCAGAGGTGTTCGCCACGCGCGATCCTCGTTTTCGATCCCGTACGACGCGCCGCACGGCGCCTCTTGAGTACTTGCACGCATGAAGACTTACAGTGCGACCCCGAAGGATATCGACCGTCGGTGGTATATCGTCAACGCCGAAGGAATGGTGCTGGGTCGGCTCGCGTCGGAAATCGCCAAGATCATCCGCGGCAAGCACAAGCCCATGTACACCCCGCACATGGACACGGGCGACTTTGTCATCGTGATCAATGCGTCCAAGGTTACTGTCACCGGCCGCAAGGCTGAACAGAAAACCTATTTCACTCATACGGGCTACATGGGTCACGAAAAGCACACCCCGTACGCGTCGGTTATGGCCAGCCATCCCGAGCGCATCATCGAGAAGGCCGTCTACGGCATGCTGCCGAAAACCGCGCTCGGTCGGCAGGTGTTGCGCCGCAAGCTGCGCGTGTACGCGGGCGCAGATCATCCGCATGTGGCGCAAACCCCCACGTCGCTTGCCTTCTCCAACGCTGAGGCCAAGTGATGTCGGAGCAGATTCAATCCCTGGGTCGTCGCAAGCGCGCGGTCTGCCGCTTGTATCTCACACCGGGGTCGGGTAAGTGGGACGTGAACGGGCGAACGTTGGGCGATTATTTCCCCCGGCCAACACTCGTGTCGGCCATTCAGCAGCCGTTCACTCTCACCGACACCTTGGGTCGCTTTGATGTAAAAGCGGTGCTTGATGGTGGTGGTGTGTCCGGACAGGCCGGCGCGGTACGCCTGGCGATTGCCCGGGCGTTGGTCAAGCTCGATGAAACGAATCGGAAGAAGTTGCGTGAGTTTGGACTGTTGACACGCGATGCACGTGAAGTCGAGCGCAAGAAGCCGGGGCGTGCCGGTGCCCGTAAGCGGTTCCAGTTCTCCAAGCGCTAGTCGTCGCGGCGCGAGCCGCGATGCAGCGTATCTCTCACGCTGTCTGAGCCGGTGGCGGGTGCCATCCCCTTTCGAGGGGTGGTCGCCGTCGGCAACGACGACAGCGGACGAATTTTCAACCTCCAGTCGTAACCATCATGACGATTCCGTCCCTCGAGCAGTTGCTCGCCGCGGGCGTTCACTTCGGGCACCAGACCCGTCGGTGGAACCCCAAGATGCGCCGGTTCATTTTCGCCGAGCGCAACGGCATTCACATCATCGACCTGCAGAAAACACTGCGCCAGGTCGAAGTCGCGCAGAAACTCGTGCGCGAGGTCGTGCTGCGCGGCGAAACGGTGTTGTTTGTCTGCACCAAACGGCAGTTGGCAGCGATCGTGCGCGCCGAAGCCGAACGCTGCGGGGCGATGTTTGTCACCGAGCGCTGGCTGGGGGGCATGCTCACGAATTTCGGCACCGTCAAAAAACAGATCCGGAAACTCAAAGATCTGGAAGCAGGCAGCGAAGAGGGCGGCGGTTTCAACAACTACACCAAGAAAGAACAGCTGATGATGACCCGTCAGCGCGATAAGTTGGGGAAGTACCTGTCGGGCATCAAGACCATGAATCGCCTCCCGGGATTGCTGTTTATCATCGATTCCAAAAAGGAACGCATCGCCGTGTCCGAGGCCAACAAACTCGGCGTGCCGATCGTCGCCATTGTCGACACGAACGCCGATCCGGACCTCATTACCGTTCCGATCGCCGGCAATGACGACGCCATCCGCTCGGTGGAGTTGATCGCGAAGGTCATCGCGGACACGATTGATGAAGCGCGTCGCGAGGCGCCCGTGCGCCCCTCCGAAGACCAGCAGGAGAGCTACACGTTCAGCAGTGATCGTGGCACCGAACCCGCCGGTCGGGGTGACCGCGGTGATCGTGGGCAGGGTGGTGGCGGTGGTCAAGGTGGCGCTGGACGGCCTGGCGAAGATGAAAAGCGTCGTCGGCCGCGCCGTCGCCGTGCGAAGCCGGAAGCCATCGCGGCGCGCCTCAAAACTGGCGCCGACGGCTCACACACCGATGAGGTCGGTGGAGCCGCCGATGCAGGCGCCGATGCCAATGAGCCGGGAACTGCCGCTACCGAGTAGCGGCGCGTGGGGCCTCGTTTCACGATGAGGTGCGGCGGTTGGGATGTGGCACCCGAACGCCGCCGGCATGTCCGGCG
>JANOKE010000092.1:0-2258 GCA_031419135.1 Gemmatimonadaceae bacterium | reverse complement strand
ACCCCTCCGGCTCCTCGTTGCGTGAGCGTCCTACTTGCCCAACTTGGCCCGGAAGAACGCTACCGTCTTCGGCCAGGCTTGCTGCGCCGCCACGAGATTCGCCGGAGACTGATCCTGTCCCCGCAAAAACCCGTGCCCGGCACCGTCGAAAATGTGGACCTCGTACGACTTGCCCAACCGCTTCATGCTGGAGTCTGCGGCCGGAATCGTGGCGTTGATTCGCGCGTCGCTACCGCCGTACAGTCCAAGCACCGGCGCCTTAATGCCCGCCATCTGCTCGGCGGTTGGCGGCGAGCCATAGTAAACCACCGACGCCCCAAGCCCGGGTGCATGTGCGGCGTGCAGAAACGAACGACCACCGCCCCAGCAGAATCCCACGATGCCATACTTGGGCAGTGCGGCCGGTAACGACATGCCGTACTTCGCGACGGCATCAATTATCTGATTGCCGATGTCCGGCGTGATGAGTCCAATGGCTGCGCGACCGGCGTCTGGCGCGGGATCGGCCTTGAGATCGCCTGTGCGCTTCATCGTGGTGAGGTCGGGCGCGATACCAATGAATCCATCGGCCGCGAGCTGGTCGGCCACCGAACGCGTCCAGGTGTTGATACCCGTGTTCTCGTGGATCGCGATCACCACCGACGCCTTGTCCTTTCGCTCCGGGTACACCACCCACGCCATGACGCTGTCGGCCGCGCCCATCTTGATCGACACCCATTCGGCATGACGCGGCGACTGCGCGATGCGCTCGGCGGCGGTCGTACTCGACGCAGGGATCGCGGCAGACTGCTGGAATCCCGGCATTGATGCGGTTGGCATGTTCATGTCGTGCAGTGCGTGCTCGTCCGCTGCCGCTGCGGCGGGCTGCACACGACCTGCGAAAAAACCGATTCCCAGGGTAGCGGCGAATGCGGTCGTCGCAAACAAAATGCGCATAGAAGGTCTCCGTACAGTGTGAATCCCGGCACGGCCCCAACGGTTGTGCCGGTACGCGGGTGAATCCCTACCGTTTGTGCAGTCGTGCAAGAAGTTCAGGCATCGCGTGCAATTGGTCAATGTGATCGGGCGCGGAATTGCCGGCGTAGCCGCGCAATTCGAAGCGTCCTGCACGGACCTCACTGAGCTGCTGCAGGCCGCGAGGTCCCCAGCGCAGCACCGGCGTGCGATAGAGGTTGAGTGCGCGCACCAGCCAGTCGGCCGTTTCTGTCGTGCTCACGAATGTACCCGGGAAAATCTCCGAGTGCGTGATCAGGAACCGTTTTTCACCGCGAATCGCCGACCGTGCGAAATTGGTGAACGCCACGAGATTGGTGGTGTCCAGCGTGCCGCCGAGGGCGAGCACTTTTCCTTCGGGTATGTATGACGTGTGCATGCCGTCAACAAGCAACACCGCGTACACGACCGCGACGTGACGCGGTTCGCGGAGAATGGCCCGCACGGCTCCGTGCCCGGCCGAAAAACCCACCAGTGTTACACGACCCACCCGGGCCGACTTGCCGGTGACCACTGAAACCTCGTGCGTTATACGGGCCAGCAGCGAGTCGAATGCTGATGGATCAGTGAACGCGCGGTCGTAAGTGCCCGAGCCGGTGCCGAGGTTTAACACCGCAGCCACGGGATGGCTGCCAAGTGTGGCAACGGCTTGTTGCGGAAGCCACGCGTCGCCGTGGAAGTGCACGACCAGATCGAACTGTTGATGGGAGAGCGTGCGCGAGGGGATGAAAACCTCAACCATCTTGCCCGCCGTGCCTGCGAACGAGCGATGGATGCCGTCGAGCACTTTCCTTGCGAGGCGCTCGTGCGCCCGCGTATGCTCCACCATGGGTGACGGGTTCTGAGACGCAGCGGGTGGCGCGGCGGATTGCGCGACAGTCAGTGACGGTCGCCACACCAAAACCAACGCGAACAGCAACGCCGTTAACATCTGCACGACCCGCGTCGCGGGCTCTCGTTGCGTGACCTTCATGATGTTAGAATGCGGAGCACGCAGGCAATTGAGCAAGGCCGCAATCTCTCTGCGCGGTACGGGCCCATGCGGTACTCCCCTCGACTTCTCCTGCTCTTTCTCGCGCCATCTCCCGCTGCGCCGGTGCCGGACTCGGCGCATTGGCTGCGGCGCGCCACTGTTGCTGGCGTGGTCCATGACAGCATTGCCAGCAAGCCCTTGGCCGGCGCGCTGGTGCAACTCGTCGGCGCCGACAGCCTGTCGCGTTTTGGACAGACGGTGGTCTCGGACTCGCTGGGACACTTCGCGTTCC
>JANOKE010000091.1:0-1686 GCA_031419135.1 Gemmatimonadaceae bacterium | reverse complement strand
GATTTTGGGAGAATGGGCAGCGGTGCGACCTACCTGGCGATGGAGTACATCCCCGGACGCACCCTGACCGAACTTCTCGACCAAGAGGGCGCGTTGACCCCCATGCGCGTGGTCGAACTCATTAGCCAGGTGGCCGACGGGCTTGGCGCCGCCCACCGGCTGGACATCGTGCATCGGGACCTCAAACCCGACAACATCCTGATCATGGAGGACGACGACGGTCAGGAATGCGTAAAGATCGTCGATTTTGGCATCGCCAAGGCCATCGGTCCTGATGACCAGGGAACGTTGACGGCACCGGGTTTCGTGACCGGTACCCCGGAGTACATGAGTCCCGAGCAGTTCCTGGGCCAAACGATTGATCGACGCAGCGATGTATTCGCGCTCGGATTGCTCGCCTTTCGTGCCCTCACAAATTCGCAACCGTTCGCCAAGCCAACGCCGGAACGCGGATTCAGCGCCGTGCTGGTTGATGCGCCGCACCGACTCGATCAGGTCGCACCTGCGCAGCGATGGCCGAAGGATTTGCAAGCCGTATTCGATCGCGTGCTGCAGCGTGATCCCGAGGCGCGCTACCCCACGGCGGCCGCCTTTGCCGACGCATTGCGCGAGGCCTTCGAGTTGCCGGCTGTTCGCATGTTGGGCAGCCGCTCTACTCCGGCCATGGGTGCTACAACGGTTGATCGCCACACCCGCGTGTTGAGTGGTGGCCAGGCAAGCGTCGCCGCAGCCCAGGCCACCGAACACGGCACACCGCCACGGCCCGTTCGGCGCTGGATGGCCCCGGCTATTGGAGGCGGGGTGTTGATTGCGGCGGCCTTGATCGTCGTTGCGCTTCAGTCCAGGAAGGAGCCTGTCGCCTCCGAGGGTGCGACCAACCCGAAGGGCACCTTGGACTCGTCGTCGGTGCCAGCGGCGGTGGTAAGCACGGCAACAACGCCCATTGACAGCACCGTTCAACCGGTAGCCAGCGAGCCAGATCGGGCGCCGTTGTCAACGTCGACCCCTCCCAAAACGCCTGCGGTGACACCCGTTACCAAGAAAACCGCATCCGCGACATCGAACTCCGTACCACCGAAATCAAATCCCACGCCCGCGACCCAGATTCCGGCGCCGGCAACACCGATTCCTGCGCCCGCAACACCGCTACCTGCGCCGAGCACGGCCACACCGCCCGATCGAGGTTCGCGAAACGTCAGCGCCGGCCTCGACGCCGTGCGCGATTCCTTGGACGTGCTGATCGGACGCGATGACGCAGGGGGCGCACGCGGACTCATCGCCCGAGTTGACGGGATGCTGCCGCGTATCGCAACACCCGGTGACAGTGCCCGCGCGCTGCTGTTGAAAGCCAATTTGCTGAAGCTCGCCGGTGATCGCACTGCGGCATGCCGCACGCTCACACAAGTGAGTGCGCTGGACTCCCCTGTTGATCAGAAGTACGTGGCAAGGTACTCCACGCAATGGATCTGCTATTAGGGTTCCAAATCAGCGCCGGAGTTTCTTGATCGGCCACGGCAGCGGCTCAGCGAGCAATCCGCTGAATGGCGCTGAGGTTCCTGGTGGCGCGGCACCACTCACGGTGTTGATGGTTCGGAACGTCGTGCCGTCCCAATCGAACACCGTCCACAACGTGCCCGGTTGCGCGGGCACAGAATAGCTGCGCACCAGACCGGTGGCCCCGTACAC
>JANOKE010000090.1:0-1768 GCA_031419135.1 Gemmatimonadaceae bacterium | reverse complement strand
CTGGAGGCCGCGTTGGACACGTTGCCGTGGATTCAGCAAAACCGACGCATTTTCTTTCTGGGGAACTGGATTGGCTCGGTCTTGGGAGGTCAGGCGAGCGTGCGCGCGCTGACAACCGTTGATACATGGCTCCGCAACCATCCGCTGTTGGCGGCGGACCTGCGACAGAAAGTATTGCAGTCGCGAGACGAGCTGGAGCGCACCGTTACAATTCGAGACAAATACTTCAAGCAAGCTCTACAATAGCGAATATCCGTCGGCAGTGAGGAAAATGGTGCGTTCCGCGTCAATAAAACGCGTATGTGGCCTGTTACGGCACCGGAAATCGGTGACGCGGCCTACCTGTTATTGGTTGTTGAAATAGGTTCCACCAACCGAGTTTTCAAACGATTACTGTTTGACCCGCACCCCTCCTTCGGAGAACACATGGGTAGGCTTTACAAGTATCTTGCCGCTGCCGCCATTGTCGCCGTGCTTCCGCTGCCAGCGGACGCACAGACCCGGGATATCTCGGGTAAGGTGACGCAGGTGGGCACCGGCCAGCCAATCGCTGATGTCACCATCAGCATCGTCGGCCAACAAGTTGGCGTGCGCACCAACGAGCGCGGCGAGTATCGCCTGCGCGTGCCGTCCAGCGAAGTGCTGGTGCTGGCCCGTCAATTGGGCTTCAAACGTCAGACCAAGCGGGTTGGCCCGGCCGAGACCACGGCCGACTTCGTGCTTGATCGTGACGTGTTGCAACTGGAAGGCGTGACCGTGACCGGTGTGGCGACAACCACCGATCGTCGTGTTGCCACTACGGCCGTCGCCACCGTGAACACGGCTGAACTGAACAAGGTTCCGGCGCGTTCCATTGAAAGCAACTTGGCCGGCAAGGTGGCCGGTGCGCGCATGTTTGAAAACAGCGGCGCGCCCGGTGGTGGTGCGCAAATTCAGATTCGCGGTGCCACGTCGGTGCTGGGTCAGGGTGACCCGCTGTACGTCGTGGACGGCATCATCGTGTCGAACGCGTCAATTTCGTCAGGTGCCAGCTCGGTGACTCGTGCCGGTGGGTCCACGGGTTCCAGCCAGGACCAGGTGGTGAATCGTCTGGCCGATTTGAATCCGAACGACATCGAGAACATTGAAGTGCTGAAGTCGGCGGCAGCGTCGGCCATTTATGGCTCGCGTGCCACGAACGGTGTGGTGGTCATCACCACCAAACGCGGAAAGCAGGGGCGCTCGTCGTGGAACGTCACGCAACGCATGGGCACGCAGCAGCAACTCAAGAATCTTTCGTCGCGCAAATACGCCGATCTGGCCGCCGTGACGCCGTTTGTGAGCGGCCCGGTTGGATTGGCCGCGGCCACGGCCGCGTGCACTCCCACGTGCCCATGGTACGATTGGCAAGGCGAGCTGTATGGCCGCACCGATCCGTCGTGGGAAACGTTGTTGTCCGCCGCTGGCGGCGTGAATAACACGCGCTTCTTTGCGTCCATCAACGATCGTCAGGAATCGGGCATTCTGGTCAACACCGGTGCCCGTCGGACGGGTGGTCGCATCAATCTTGACCAAACGCTTGGCTCCAAGTGGACGGTGAGCGCCGGTGTGGACGTGACGCGTAACTACTTCCAGCGCGGCATTGGCGGCAACGACAACTCCGGTACGAGCCCCATTTATAAGTTTGGGTATACGCCAGCCATCGTTGATCTGCGGTCAAAAACTCCGTCGGGTCGTTACATCAACATGCCGTTTAATGGTGGCGGGTCGGGCACTTCCAACCCGTTTG
>JANOKE010000089.1:0-1128 GCA_031419135.1 Gemmatimonadaceae bacterium | reverse complement strand
GAGAGAAACGCCAGTCGAGAGGGAAGGGTCGCCTGCGAAGGCGTGAGCCCGTCGCCCGACGGCAATCCGAACGCGCCAGGGTTGGTGATCCACGCGAGGTTGAGCGCCAACAGCAAACCGCCGCCGATGTACCCCAGGGCGTAGCCGGCGGTCGAGACGCGATCCATCTCGTCTTCGGTTGCAATGTGCGGCAGCAGCGACTCGTAGAACGTCATGCTGCCAGTCGCACCGGCCATCGAGAGCACGAACAGGATGGAGGCAAACAGCAATTGTCCATGCTGTATTAGGAACATGAGTGCCGTGGCCGTTACGCCCAACAGCATGAAGCCCACGAGAAAGCGCTTCTTGGCCGCCTTATAGTCGGCGATGGCACCCAGAATCGGCGCCAGCACCGCGATGAAGACCGCGGCAATCGTGTTCGCGACGCCAAGTGCCTGCGTCCCTTGCGCCAGAGTCATACCGTCGGCCGCGACCGTCAGAAAAAAGAGCGGAAAGACGGCGGTGGAAATCACGGTTTGCATCGACGAGACGGCCCAGTCATACATCGCCCAGGCGCGCAATTCGGGGCGGTGCAGCCCAAGCGTGTTCAGAATGCCACGGGGAGCCGATGCGGCAGAGGCCATGGGACGTCTCGTATTGGAAGGGGAACTGCAGCAGATTAGTGTCTGTGTCGAAATCGCTTTTGTCCACCACGTCACGTGACGTAGCTCGGTCCGCTGGCCAACGGATCGTACTGCTCGTGCTGAGTGTGTTCCTCAGTGGGCTGGCCTGCGACCGCGGGCCAGCGCCCGGCGTTCCAGACTCCACACGTGAAACGCCAGGCAACGGTACAGAAACTCCGCTCTCGACGGTCCTTGCCGCCAGTGGCTGGAACGTCGAGGCTGGGTCGTATGTGGTGCTGCCGACCGTCGACGGCGGAATGACGGCGGGCTCGTTGCTGCGTCCGGAAGCGACGGAACTTACGGTCGGCGATACCGTCGGGCTCACCGCCGCACTCGGTGATCAACGGCTGGAGCTGTTCGCTCGCGGTGGGATCGTAGGGACCGCTCGGCTGCGCGTCGATGCAGCCCCAAAGATCGAACTGGGATGCACCGCGTGGCCGGTGGCACGTCTGACCTTGGTCGAGGG
>JANOKE010000088.1:0-1608 GCA_031419135.1 Gemmatimonadaceae bacterium | reverse complement strand
ACTATACCTATATTGGTGCGGCCAGAACATTCTTTCGCGGATGGTATGGGTGGGCGATGCGCTCACGCCTTGAGCCGATGAAGAAAGTCGCGCGTATGCTCAAAGCGCACCTCGAGAGCGAAACACCGAAGGCGACACAGGTCGGGTCGTTTCCGCGCAAAGACGGCACAAGTTGCGCCATCCCCGTGATCGTTGGGAAGTACTACCTCGTCACGGTGCCGGCGTGGAGCGCGGTCGTGAGCCTCGACATTTCCAATCCGAAGGCACCGAAGGAGGTGAGTCGCGTGGCGTTCGACGCGACCGACGTGCCACACTGGATCGCCGTGTCTCCGGATCGTCGGCGCGTTGTCGTAACTGGATATGCGTCCATGCAACATACGGTGCAGCTGCTGCGCCTCGACGCGAGCACTGGTCAGTTATCGCTCGATACACGGTTCCGCGACGAGGCGTCCACGGTACCGGGATTCCGCATGGACAACAAGTCGTGGCCGCACGGTGGGAATGCGAAGGGTATTCCGCACGGGAACGTGTTCAGTCGGCCGTGAGCGAACCCCTTCTACGTCACCTCGCACTGCGGACTACGTCGACTGACGGATTAAACCACGTCGCCGACACGCCGACGATGGTGGGGCGCGGATGAGCCGCGCACCACCCACGTTCTACCGAGGTGTCACATGTCTCGAAAATCCCGTACCTGGTTCCCGTCCGTCCTGGTTCTGCTCGGCGCCGCCTGCGCGGAGCCGCGCGCCGTATCCGGCCCCGACTTCGATGCCAGTGAATCTCGCGCGGCGTCGCCCGGCGCGAACGCCGCCCAAGGAGTGTTCCATCGGTTCGTCTCGATCGGGACCAGTGTCAGCATGGGATGGCAGTCGGATGGCGCGATTGCCGCCAGCCAGCTCGAGTCCTGGACCGCCCAGCTCGCGCGCCTCGCCGGCCGCGAGCAGACGCTGCCGCTGCTGAGTCTTCCGGGATGTCGTTCTCCCTTGAAGGCTCCTCTTTCGAGCGGCGTTCGTCTCTCGGGTGAGGCGGCCGGTGCTCCGGCGGCGACGCTGAACTGTGCGCCGTTGGAGGAGGGTCTGACGGTTCCCGCGCAGAATGTCTCGATCTCGGCAGCCAAGACGTTCGACGCGTTGAATACCACGCCTGAAACTCAATTCGACGGGTTCTACCGGAAGTTGTATCCGCGCATCCTGCCACCGCACACGACGCAACTGCAGGCGGCGATCCAGCAGAAGCCCAAGTTCATCTCCGTTGAACTCGGTGCCAACGACATTATCGACGCTCGCTCCGGCATTGCCATCGTCGGCGCGACCATCACGCCATTTCCGCTCTGGGCGTCACTCTATTCGACACTCGTCGACGAGGTCGCGATGAACGTGCGCCAGGGTATCCTGGTGTCGCTCCTCAACGATGCGGCCACGTTCCCGAGCTTCCGCCGCGGTGCGGAGATCGCTGCCGATCGCGCCACGATGTTCGCGGCGTTCAATGTCAACGTGCTGCCGGACTGCAACGCGAGTCCCAACCTGCTGTTCGTGCCGGTGCGCATTCCGACCGTCATTGCCGCGGGACTGAGGGCACGCGCGCAGCAGCAACCGGCGGTTCCGTTTT
>JANOKE010000087.1:0-2647 GCA_031419135.1 Gemmatimonadaceae bacterium | reverse complement strand
CTCGCCGCGCTGCGACGGGTGTTGGCGGACCAGGGACGGATCGTGCTGGTCGGACATTCGGAGCGCCGCCATGTGTTCGGTGAAAACGACGCGACGATGACGCAAAAGTGTGCGTTGGTGGCGCAAGCGCGACTCATTCCGATGCTGTGCGTTGGCGAAACGCTGGCCGAACGCGAGTCGGGTGCCACTGCCTCGGTTGTTGAACGCCAACTGGCCGCTGGCATTGCCGAACTGGAAGATGTACAGGTCGGTGCCATGATGCTGGCCTACGAACCGGTCTGGGCGATCGGAACCGGCAAGACCGCCACACCAGACGACGCCAGCGACATTCATGGCGTCTTGCGCCGCGCGCTGGCCAACCGTGTGGGCGAGAAGGCTGCGCTGGCAGTTCCGATCTTGTACGGCGGCTCGGTCAATCGTGGCAATGCGGCCACGCTACTGGCGGCCACCGACGTGGACGGGCTGCTGGTTGGAGGAGCATCACTCGACCCGGACGGTTGGAGCAGCATCGTGCGCACCTGACCACAAGAAAACGCTCCCGGGCACAGGGCTGGTTGTCGGAAGGACTTGAATCCGACCCTCAGAAGCGTAATGTTACAGGGCTGACGATTTCGGATTTTTGCCTCGCACCTCATACGCGACATGTACACGTTCCTTCTCGTACTGCTCATACTCGATGCATTCGTGCTCAGCGTCGCCATCCTGCTCCAGTCGGGTAAGGGCGGAGGTCTGGCCGCAAACTTCGGCGGCGCGAGCTCGTCGTCCGATTCCGTCATGGGCACTCGGCAGGCTGGCAATCTGTTAACCAAAGCCAGCTGGACGTGCGGTGGGATCTTTTTGGGGCTCGCCTTCGTGTTGCAGCTGATGTCGTCGCGCAGCACTGTTCCCAAGTCGGTTCTCGACCAGATTGGGGTGCCCGCCGCCGTTCCCACGGCACCGCCGGTCGGCGCACCGATTTCGGCGCCGCCTTCTCCGCTCACGTCCCAGCCTGAGGCTCCGGCCGGCCAGCCCGCGAAGCCTCCCGCCAAACCGTAAACGCGAGTGGAAGCACACGCACCCAAAGGGTTCCTCCTCCTCGAGGACGGAACCCTTTTTCACGGTCGTCTCATTGGCCCGACAATTCCGACGGTGGCCGAGGTGGTGTTCACCACCAACATGACCGGCTACCAGGAAGTGTTCACCGATCCGTCGTACCGCGGGCAGATCGTGGTGATGACCGCACCGCAAATCGGCAACTACGGGGTCAACGCCGACGATCCGGAGTCCGCGCGCCCGCAGGTGGCGGGCATTGTCGTGCGCGAACTTTCCCGCACGTATTCCAACTGGCGTGCGACCGGAAGTCTGCGTGATTGGCTGGTGAACGGTGGTGTGTCTGCCCTGACCGAGGTGGACACACGGCGTCTCACAAAGCACCTTCGCGCAGTGGGTGTGATGCGTGGCGTGATCGGTGCAGGGGACTCTCCCACTCGCGAGGCCCTTTCGGTGCTTGACGCGTGCCCCAGCATGGAAGGTCTTGATCTCGCGACGGTGGTGTCCACACGCGCCTCGTACGATTGGGGGCGTCCCGACGCGCCGTACCATGTGGTGGCGTTTGACTTCGGCATCAAGCGCAATATCCTGCGTTTGCTCGACGCACACGACTGCCGGGTAACGGTGGTCCCGTCCGACACGTCGTCTGATGCGGTGTTGGCCCTGCAGCCGGACGGGGTATTTCTGTCCAACGGCCCCGGTGATCCGGCCGCCGTTACGTACGCGCCCGGTACGATACGTTCACTCGCTGAAGCGCATGTGCCGATGTTCGGGATTTGCCTGGGTCATCAGTTGCTCGGACTTAGCTTTGGCGGACGAACGGAAAAAATGCCGTTCGGGCATCGCGGTGGCAATCAGCCGGTGAAGGACTTGGCTACGGGAAGTGTGCTGATAACAGCCCAGAATCACGGATTCGCGGTAGCGGGCTCGGCCGCTGGAGTAGACGGAGCGCCGGAATTGATGGTCACGCACATCAATCTCAACGACGGGACGGTGGAGGGGTTGCGACACCGATCCCTTCCCATTTTTGCGGTGCAGTTCCACCCCGAGGCGGCCCCGGGACCGCATGACGCCGTCCCCTTGTTCGACCAATTCGTGACGGCCCTCAAGTCATATCGTGGCTCAGGTGAGCCAACCGCTTGACTGACAAGCACTAAGGTCATACGTTCGGACTTCGGTACGCTGCGTCTTTTGCCCCCGCCGACGCGCGTCGAACCCTTGGTAGAGCCCATGACGAAAGCCGATCTGGTGGAGAATGTCACGGCACGGATAGCGCAAACAGCCGGCCCGACGATCTCCAAGAAGGACTGTGCACGGGTTGTTGACGCATTTCTCGATGCGATCAAGGACGCCTTGCAGGAACAGAAAAACATCGAAGTACGCGGGTTTGGAACGTATAAGATTCGACAGCGCAAGACGCGCATGGCGCGCAATCCGCGCACCGGCTCACCGGTTGAGGTGTCAGCACGTCCCGTGCCGGTGTTCAAGCCGTCGAAGGAGCTGCGAGCCATGGTTGCCGGAGTCGACATCTCGCATTTCGACGATCACGACGATGATGACTACGAGTCGTGAACCAGCGGCACCGCCTGAACTCGCCCCGCGACGCGTCGGCGTCGCG
>JANOKE010000086.1:0-1105 GCA_031419135.1 Gemmatimonadaceae bacterium | reverse complement strand
GCCGTTCCTGCGGGCGCGGACTTCGCGTGCGTCTTCATGAAAGGCCACCAATGCACCAACTCCTCAACTTGATTCCACTGGCGTGAGCTCGCGAACTTCGGCGACACGAAGTACGTCAATATTCTGGCGGCTTCCCATGCTCGGCGCTCGTCCGGAGACGTGTAGATACGACCATCCGTCGTGAGCAGCACATCAATCTTGAATGTCCGGAGTCACGGCAACCAGTCAACATCTTTCTCGTCTGTCTTGAACTCCTCATCATGAATCGAGACAACGACAGGACTCCTCTCAAGTTCACGCATCGCCCGCGCAAGGTTCGGCGAGATGCACGGGTCGAGGTGGATCTTCACGCGGCCAGCTTATTCTCGAACACGACCGCGTCACGGACACTCTGCCACGGAAGGCCGTGCCACGAAGCGACGGCGCGAAACGACCCTTCAGCGCGGTAGGCGCGCGCGAGAATGGTCGTGGGGATACCGGCTTTGTGGCTAATCGGGGCGCCGAAACGACGTTGCGGGGCAATCACTACGTCCCGCTTTTTCGTGAGGGGCCACCAGCGGGTAGCGACATCCTGATCATCAAAGTCCAGTTCCCCCTTCAGCATCGACTCGATGAACTTCTCAGAATCCAACTGGCTCGTGATAATGTTCTCGAGCGCGGCATAGTTGAACTCCTTTGAAATGTCCCGGAGAATCGATCGGCCGTCTGTCACAAAGCGATGCGTGCCGAACGGATGAGAGGTGTTCAGCTGCATGCGCGCTCGCTCGACAACGGTGCGCAGATAGCGGATGGAGACACCTTTGCCGACGAAATGCTCGAGGTGTCGGACCTCGATCAAGTCAGCGAACGAAAGCGAACTTACCGGTTGCCGATTTACCCCGTCGAACCCGACCAGCGGCGGCATCCAGTGGCGGGACTTCGGCGCACAGTACCCCTTCGTCCAACGACGCACACGCGACTCCTCCAGTTTGACCAAGCGCGCGGCCTCGGCAATCATACGAATGATCTTCCCGCGGAATTGATCGAGGTCTCGCGCTGAGCCAGCCGCAAAACCATCGGAGATCTGCACGTAGACGGCGCCATCGGGCCCAAAGCTGATCTGCTG
>JANOKE010000085.1:0-1952 GCA_031419135.1 Gemmatimonadaceae bacterium | reverse complement strand
CGCCACTACCGGGAGACGGGAAGTCGCTGTCGGCCATCAATTTCGCGCTCACCGGCGCGATGCGCGGCCTGCGCACGCTGCTGATCGATGCCGATCTCCGCTGCGGCGTTGTTGGTGCCGTGTTTGAGTGCCCGCAAGGGCCGGGATTTGCCGAGTTGCTGGCCGGAACCGCCAACCCGATCGAAGTCTTGCGACCAATCGACGTTCGCGATGGCGAAACCTTGATGACCATTTCGTCAGGAATGACGCCGGAGGTTCCGGGACGCGTGCTGACGAGTGAGCGCGTGCACATGGTCGTCGGCGCCCTTGCCGCGAAATTCGACCTCGTCGTGATCGACACGCCACCAGTGAATCTCCTCGCCGATGCGGCCGTGCTGGGAAACGCCGCGGACGCGGTCTTGATGGTGGTGCGCGCCGGACACACGCAATCCGCAGATCTTCGCTTTGCGACAGAAAAACTGAGCGCGTCCGGCGCCCCTCTCGTCGGCACCCTGCTGAACGACATTGACCTCCAACGGAACTCCAAAGACGACGGTGCGTATCGCTACTTTGTCGAAGCGGAACGCTATTATGTCAGCCGAAGTTGATCGTGTGGAGATGCTGCATTCGTCGGCGCTCGTCAAGGCATTCGGATGGCTGTGGCTTCTGTTCCTGACAAGCATCTTTCTGTTTGATCATCGCTGGACCATTTCACAGGGGTTCGCCGGCGACATTGCGCGCCTCACCGCGGACGAATTGGCGCAAGAGGCCGGAGAGGGTACGCCGATCCGGCGCATGGCATTCCTTGCGCTTGGCGCCGTCTCGGCACTGAGCTTGTATTGGGGACGCGGACGATTCCACAATATCCGCATCAGCAAACTCGGATGGCTGGTGCTCCTGTTTCTCGGCTGGGCGACCGCCAGCACGGCATGGTCGGTTGAGCCGGCCATGACCACGCGGCGACTCAGCGTCTTCCTCATTCTCTGGTTCGCCGCATTTGCCACATCCCTGCGATTCGGCGTCCGTGTCATGGTGCTTGGCCTGCTGTTGAGCTCCTTGGCGTACCTGCACATGGGCATTGCTGCCGAAATCGTGTTGGGAACCTTTCACCCCCTGGACGCCGGGTACCGGTTTGCCGGGACGCTTCACCCAAACAGTCAGGCGGGCAACTGTGCACTGCTGCTGCTGGCGGCACTGTTCCTGGCGCGCTTCGAAACGCGCTGGCGCGGGGCTTATGCGACCGTGGCCCTCGAAGCAATCCTCTTTCTCTATCTCACGAAGTCCCGCACGTCGCTCGGCGCCGTGCTGCTGTCGTTGACCGCCGCGTACTTCCTCCTGTCATCAACCAATCGGCAACGGTTCCTCGTGCTCGGCTCCGGCATTGCCCTGTGTCTCGTCGTGATGTTTTCCGATCTCATCGCGCCGACTTTCGCGCGCGTCGGCACGCTTGGCAGGCAGGATTCCGAAAATGTGAGTCTCACTGGCCGGATTCCCCTTTGGGGTCAGGCGTACTCCTATATTCGCGATCGTCCGGTGCAGGGTTATGGCTACGGTGCATTCTGGACTCCGCGGCACATCGTGGATTTCTCGGCGAAACAGGGGTGGATTGTTCCTGACGCGCATTCGGCGATTGTCGACGCGTGTCTGTCGATCGGAATTGTCGGCTGCGGCATGTATCTCGCCATCATGGCGTGGAGTATCGGAGGTGCGCTGACGAAGCGGACGACGGCCGAACGGGGCTACTACGCGTGCCTTGGCGTGGCGCTGATGTTCGCCGTGATTGCCGGCATTACCGAGTCGGTGATCTTTGATGCCACGCCACTGACCTTGGTGTTCATGCTTGTGGTCTGCCTGCTGAGCGTGTCCGAGCGGCGCCGCCGACGTGTGCAGGACCATCTGGCGGAGTGGCAAGATGCACTCCGTCCGGCGTTTCCGCCGGTGCGTGCGCGCCGATGAACGCGCCGATGAACGCG
>JANOKE010000084.1:0-11189 GCA_031419135.1 Gemmatimonadaceae bacterium | reverse complement strand
GTCGTGTGCGGCGGGCGCTGGTATGAGTGTTTCAAGCAGGGAGATCAACGTTGACGTCAGTTCAACGATGCGCTGCCACTCTGGGGCTACCCCAGGGATTTACCTGAAGCTGGGATTTCGCGGCGTGAGCGTCTCTGCGCGATGGCGCAGGCTTGCTCACGCAGAGTCAGACTCGTTGGAACACTCAGCCCGCCCGCATGTCCGATCGATGGCGCGTCATTGCGTTGGCACGGGCGTTTGCAGTGGGCGAGCAGAGTGTCTCCGCGCTCGTGACCCGCGGCGAGGCCACGATCCATCGTCCTCGGCACATGTTCGTGCCACTCGCCACGCGCTACCTTGCCGCGTTCGACGGCCGCACGCGCCCGCGACTTCGCGACATCGTGCAGTTCCTGCTGCACGATCGCTCCTGGACAAACCGGCGAAAGACTTCGGCGGCGTTCTCCGCGCTGCGCCGCGACACCACCTGGTTGGTGGAGCCGTCGCGCATGCAACCTGTACCCGCGGCCCGCAGCTGGAACATTCCGCGCATAGAGTCGGCAGCGGCGCTCGCGGAATGGCTCGGTGTCCCGCTTGCAGAACTGGAGTGGCTCAGCGACATCAAGCGACGTTTTCAGTCAGTGCCCTCGTCACCACTGCACCACTATCACTATCGACTGCTCGCGAAGCGTGCGGGCGGCGTTCGGGTTATCGAAGCACCGCAGGCGCAGTTGAAAACGATTCAACGTCAGATTCTTCACGACATCCTTGAGGTGGTCCCCCACTGCTACAGCGCCGCGCACGGTTTTGTGAAGGGGCGTTCGATCAAGAGTTTTGCCCAACCGCATGTTGGCCAGCACATCGTGCTGCGAATGGATCTGCAGGATTTCTTCCCCCGCGTGGGCGGCGCTCGCATTCAAGCGGTCTTTCGCACGCTGGGCTATCCGGAAACCGTGGCCGATCTGCTGGGTGGCCTCTGTACCAACGCCGTTCCACGACGTGTTTTCGCCGGTACACCTCCACTCGGAACGAGTGTCGACTCGTGGGCAAGCGCACAGCGACTCTATGTCCCACCGCACCTGCCGCAAGGGGCGCCTACGTCGCCCGCGCTCGCCAATATTTGCGCGTACCGTCTCGATTGTCGACTCACCGGGCTCGCCGACTGGGCAGGCGCCGTGTACACGCGCTACGCCGACGACCTCGCCTTCTCCGGTGGCCCGGAATTCGCACGACGGGTGCAGCGCTATGCCACGCAAATCGCCGTCATCGTTCACGACGAAGGCTGGAATGTCCAGCACCGAAAAACACGCATAATGCGACAAGGCGTCCGACAACAATTGGCCGGACTTGTGTTGAACGTGCGCGCGAACGTGCCGCGATCAGAATTCGACGCCCTCAAGGCGACACTGTCCAACTGCGTTCGGCAGGGGCCACACAGTCAGAATCGCGACGGGCACCCGGATTTTCGCGCGCACCTGGCAGGCAGGGTTGCCTGGGTGTGCTCGGTAAATCCCACCAGGGGCGCGAAGCTACAGAGCCTGTTCGAGCGCATATCGTGGTCGAACAACGCTGACTGATCGTCGCGGCGCGCCGAAGACGCCTCTCGATGACAGCAGGCGTCACGAGCGCACTCAATGCCCCGTGCGCTCGACCGTCCGGCCAGTGAAGTTTTCCGTACTCACATCACGCCCACCGTTCAGCGAGCGCACGTACGCCACCAACATCCAGATCTGATCGTTGGCAATGCGACCGCCCCACGCCGGCATGCCGTCGGGTCGGCCCTGATAAATGGACTCGAACACCTCACCGGCACGTCCACCAAAGTGCCACCGGCCATCAGCGAGACTGGGTCCCATCGAGCCACTGCCGCCGGCGCCATGACAATCGATGCAGTTGTAGGCGATGTACAGTTTCGCGCCGGTCACAAGCGCGTTCGCGTCGTGCTCAAACGGATTCGCGAGCCCGAGCGGCGTGTGTGCTGACGGCCAGCCAATCGGATACGTATCGGGGTGTTCAACGAACCGCATGCTGTCTGGTGTCGTCGAACGCTGCGGCGGCGCACCGGCCGCCGCAGCGCGTGACACACCTTGCCACGCCACTGCCGCCAGCGCCAATACCGAGAGCAGTGCAGTGGCACGCACGGCGAACGAAACGCGAAAAACGCGGTGGCGCATCATGGTGGTATCGCGAACACGAACAGTTCGCCTCCCCAACTGGTCCACTTGGCAAGCTCCGGCAAGGTGTTGCCGCGCTCGCGTACATCGTACGGGAGATTTGCCGCCACATCGCCCGCAATCAGCAACCCC
Organism: Gemmatimonadaceae bacterium; assembly: GCA_031419135.1. Lineage (GTDB taxonomy): Bacteria > Gemmatimonadota > Gemmatimonadetes > Gemmatimonadales > Gemmatimonadaceae > Gemmatimonas. The sequence continues at coordinate 8,907 of JANOKE010000084.1, read as the reverse complement.
ATGTCACCACCAATGCCGGCGTAGACGGCCACATACTGACGGCCATCCGGACCACGGTAGGTAATGGGATTGCCAACCACACCAGAGCCCACCTTGAACTGCCACAGTGGTGCACCGGTGCGCGCGTTAACGGCCTTGAAGAATCCGTCGAGCGTACCGTAGAACGCCACACCACCCTTGGTGACCAGCACGCCACCCCACAGCGGGAACGGTTCCTTGATACCCCACACCTTTTTGCCCGTGCTGGCGTTCCAGGCAATGAATTCACCGCCGAAACCGCCGGGCCCCTGCGTTTCCGGTGCATCCGCTCCGATATACGGCGTTCCAGGGATATACGTCACCGCCCGCGCCTTGAAGTCCATGCACAAGTTTACCGTTGGCACATAGAACAGCCCCGTTTGCGGTGAGAACGCTGCCGGCTGCTGGTTCTTGCCGCCTTCAAGGCTGGGACAGATGTCCTTCACCAACTTTCCTTCACCAGTGCGTTTCTCCGGATTCACAATGGGTCGCCCGGTTGTGAGATCAATGCCCTTCGCCCAATTGGTGTGGACGAATGGCTCGGCCACCAACACCTCACCCGTCGCACGGTCAATGGTGTAGGCAAAGCCGTTCCGATCGAAATGTACCAGCGCCTTGCGCGGTACGCTCTTCACGGGAAGGTCCACGAGAATGTTTTCGTTCACCGCGTCGTAGTCCCACATATCGTGCGGCGTGACCTGAAACGTCCAGCGCACTTTTCCGGTGTCGGCATCGCGCGCAATGATCGTGCACGTCCATTTGTTGTCGCCGAGGCGCATGCCCTCGTTCCACGGTCCCGGATTTGACGTTCCGTAGTAGATCAGGTTGAGCGCGGGGTCGAACGACACCCAGCCCCACGACACGCCGCCACCAACCTTCCAGCTGTCGCCGGACCACGAGGTTTTGCCAAGGTCGACACCCTTGTCCTGTGCGTAGAAGGGTTTGAACGAGGCGTCAATCAGCACGTCCTTGTCGGCGCCCACGTTATACCCTTTCCACAACACGGCGCCGGTATTGAGATCAAGCGCAGCAATCCACCCGCGCACGCCCATCTCTCCGCCGCTCGAGCCAACAATCACCTTCCCGTTCACAATGATCGGCGCCATGGTGATCGTCTCGCCAAGTGCAACATCACCCATTTTCGTGCGCCAGCGCTGCACGCCGGTCTTCGCATCCACCGCAACCGTGTGCCCATCGAGCAGGTTGTACACCAGCAGACCATCAGCGTACGACGCGCCGCGATTCACCACGTCGCAGCAGGCGCGGCCCGCCGCTGCCTGTGCATTCTCCGGACGAAAGCGCCACTTGAGCGGCTGACCCGCCGCCGCGAGATCGATCGCATAGGCGACGTTCGGATACGGCGTAATCACGTACATCGTGCTGTCAATCACGAGCGGCTGTCCTTCGTGTCCGCGCAGCACGCCGGTGGACATCGCCCATGCCACCTGCAGCTGCTTCACGTTGGCCGACGTAATGTCATCCAACTCGGCAAAACGCGAGTTCGAATAGTCGCCGCCCGGCATCGGCCAGTCACCGGCCGGGCCGGGACGGGGGACGGCAATGCGCGCATCGGGCACTATCGCGACTGATGAAGCGGTGGAGGAGTCGGCCGCGTTGCCGTCAGCGCCGCGCGAACATGCCGCGACGGTCGTCGCACCCAGCACCACCGCCACGTGAAGAAGACGTCTGCGCATCGCTTGCCGGGTTAGAGTGCCGCCGGTCGCCGCTGACTCGGGAAATCCACAATGTGCTCCCACTCGCTGGCATCAGACCGGGCCACCACCGCCAGCACCGGCTCCGTGTCGCTCAGATTGCACACCTCATGCGGTACACCCGGTTCGATGAAAATGAAGTCGCCCGCGGTGTTGTCCACGCGATACTCAAGCGATGGACCGTACTCGTGTCGCACTGAACCCTGCAGGATGTACAACATCACTTCGAAATCGACATGAATGTGCGCGTACGCCACGGCGCCTGGTGGAATCGTGGCCACGTTCATCGATAGCTTCTTCGCATTCACGTTCTTCGCAGACAGTCCGGTCTTGTAACGGATGCCGTTCCAGCCGCGCGTGATGCCGCTGCCGCGCAGCACGAAAATGCCGTCAGTGCCTTCGATCGGCGTGTGGAGATCGTGATTCATGGTGGGCGTCGTTGGTTGGAATTCTCCGAGCACTGGTGGTAATGTACCGCGTCCCCTCCCGGAGCCGCGATGTCCGATGTGCGCATTACCATCCCGTTCGCCTGTCTGTGCAGCATCCTGACGCTCACCCTTGGGGCGCAAACGCCACCCACGCAACCGCCCACACAGCCACCTTCGGCTCCCGACGCAGCAAGCCCAGCCAACGCTGCCGCCCGGCGAGCACCTCGGCCCTACGCGCAAGTCATCACGGCGCGGGCGCACACCGAGAAGGGTGGCATCACTGTTCACCGGGTTGACGACCGCTACTTCTTCGAAGTGCCCGACTCGTTGATGGGACGGGATTTCCTGATGGTCACCCGCGTTTCCGGCGCCCCTTCCGGAAGCGGTGGATTTCAGACAGCGGGCTCGTCACTCAACGAACGCATGATTCGCTGGGAACGGGTCAACGACCGCATTCTCCTCAAGAGCATCAGCACCGATGCGGTCGCCGACGATTCCCTGCCCATCGCCCGCAGCGTGGCGCAGAACAACTTCGCGCCCATCATTGGCGCGTTTGCCATATCGGCGTTCGGCAAGGACAGCACCGCGTACGTGATTGACGTGACCGATTTCTTCGCCACCGACAATCCGGCCACATCGGGACTCAATACCGATCAACGGCGAACCTACGGCGTGCGTCGTTTCGACCCCGCGCGCAGCTACATCAGCGGCATGCGCGGATTCCCTCTCAACATTGAAGTGCGGCAGGTGCAAACGTTCGACGCCGCGACGCCTCCCGATGACCGCAATGGGGGCACGGTCACCATGGAAACGCGGCAGTCGATGGTGCTCCTGCCCAGGATCCCCATGCGCCCGCGCAACTTCGATGAACGCGTGGGGTTCTTTTCGATTGAGCGCGTGAACTACGGTCTCGACCAGCAGAAGGCAGCGGCGCAGCAGTTCATCACGCGGTGGCGACTCGAACCGAAAGATCCCGCTGCGTATGCACGCGGCGAATTGGTGGAGCCCGTCAAACCCATCGTGTACTATCTCGATCCGGCTACCCCAACCCGGTGGAAGAAGTATGTGAAGTCAGGCGTGGACAGCTGGCAGAGGGTATTTGAAAAGGCCGGATTCAAGAACGCCATTCTGGCCAGGGACGCGCCCACCAAGACGGAGGATCCGGATTTCGACCCGGATGATGCGCGCTATTCGATGGTACGCTGGGCGGCCAGTTTGGTGCGCAACGCGGTGGGTCCGCACACGCATGACCCGCGTTCGGGCGAGATCATCAACAGTGAAATCACCTGGTTCCACAACCACATGCGGTCGTATCGCAACTGGCTCATCATGGAGACCGGCGTCTCCAATCCACTGGCGCGGTCGCTTGAAATACCCGATGAACTGATGGGCGAAACGATGCATCAGGTGATTGCCCACGAAATCGGGCACGCGCTTGGGCTTCAGCACAACATGATTGCGTCGTCGTCGTTTCCCACCGACTCGCTGCGCTCCCCGACGTTTACCAGCACGTACGGGGTGAGTGCGACCATTATGGACTACGCACGTCAAAACTATATCGCGCAACCAGGAGACGGGCTCAAGACCAAGGACTTCATTCGACGCCTCGGACCCTTCGACGACTTCGCCATCAACTGGGGATACCGTGTGATCGCATCCCGTTCGGCCGACGACGAAAAGCCCACACTCAATCGCTGGCTCACCAATCAGTCGGGCCCGATGCCCTATCGATTCACGCCGCAGGGGCTGGGCAGCGCCGATCCCCGCGTGCAGACGGAAGATCTGGGCGACGATCCGGTGAAATCGTCAACCTATGCCGTGATGAACTACCAGAAGATGATCCCCAATCTTGTCGCGTGGACCACCACGTCGGGCGAAGACTACGCCGATCTGACGGAAGTGTACGAAGAAGCGATCGGTCGCTGGGCCGGATACATGGGACACGTGGCCACGGTTATTGGCGGCGTGAACGTGGATCTCAAAACGTCCGATCAGGCGGGTGCCGTGTTTCGCGTGGTGCCCAGGGCCAGACAGAAAGCAGCGCTGGCGTTCCTCAGTGAACACGTCATCACTACACCTGCCTGGTTGCGTCCGCAGGAGATCATCTCCCGCATCGGTCCCAGCACCGTGTTGGCCGCTCGACAGGCCGGTGTGGTCACGTCGCTGCTCAGCAGCGCGCGACTTGGTCGACTGGCCGAAGCGCAACGCTATGATGCGGCGAATGCATATCCACTGGTCGAGTACCTGGGTGATCTCAAACGCAGCATGTGGAACGGGCCCGCACCCGACCCTGGTCGACGGCAGTTGCAACGCGTGTATTTGCAACGACTCGACGCGCTGATCAGCCCACCACCGGCGCCAGCGCCGTTGCCGGGAGCCGGAGCGCCAGCGCGTCCGTTGCCCTTCGTCACCGCACCCAACGTTGCGCAAAGTGACCTGCCCGCATTGGCGCGCGCGCAACTGCGCGAGATTCAGCGTGACGCGAGAGCCAACGCGCTCACGGCCACCAGCGCGATTGATCGCGCGCATTGGGGCGACGTGGTGGATCGCGTCTCGCAGATACTCGATCCGAAACGATGATGGTGCTACTCGGCGGGCGCGCGACGCGTCCGTCGAGTACACTTCAGGGCAATGTCGCTTCGCCATCTTCCCATTGCTGCCCAACGCCAGCGCAACGCGAACATCCGCGCGCATGCCGAACGCATCGCGCACTCGGTGGCGATACCGCCGGGGCCTGGACCGATTCCGATTGCCGTCGTGCCGGCCAACACCCGCGAAACAGAACCGCTGCCGCTGCGCACACGGCGCATCTTTCTGGATCGCCTGCAGGCCACTCTTCGTCGTGTCTTCGCGGCCGCAGAAAGCGACGGCTCGGTCGAGCCAACGGCAGAAGTGACGGCGGCGTACGCCGACGCGCATCCCGATGCGACGGTGGGCGCGCTCGACGATTCTGGGAAGCTGGCGGTGATCCTTGGGCGGAGCTGCGCCACCTGTCGCGGCGAATGTTGCACTGCTGGTGGCGATCACGCCTTTTTGCGCGACGACAGTCTTCTGCGGGTGCGCGCGCAGTATTCGACGCGCACCGCAGCGGCACTGCTGACGGCCTACGCCAATCACTTACCAGCCCGTCATTATCGCGGGTCGTGCGTGTATCACACGTCTGTTGGCTGTGCGTTGCCGCGCGACCTGCGGTCGAACCTGTGCAATCGATACGTCTGTGGCGGGCTCACGCAGCTCAAAAGCGCGCTCCGCGAATCCGGTGGCACCATGGCGTTCGTGGGTGCGGCCGACTCCGTGCATTTGCGGCGACTGGCGCTGATCGATGTACACGGCGCCAAGTCCATCGCGCTCAGCTAGGCTCGCGCGGCTCGAATCTCGAACTGCTTTACCGCAGGGTACGCGGAGGTCGCTAGAAAACGTCCAAACCAATTCAACCGCAGAGGTCGCAAAGGACGCAGGGGAACTTCTTGTTCAACATCGGCGTTCTCTTGGCGACCTTCGCGTCCTTGGCGGTGAGATTCTTCGAACTCGCCGTGATCGATGGATTCCACAAGCAATCAACCACATGGAATGTGCTGACGTGCCCGCTGTTACGTCACAACCTGTTCTCCGCGAACTCTGCGTACCCTGCGGTAAATTATTGATGTTGTTGGTGTTGTTGGGGTGGATGCAGTTGACCTCGCGCACCTCGCTATGAAGTCTGGAACACCGGCTCCCCAAGCACCGACAGAATCGGCGTAACACCCAGGCCCGGTCGCGTCGACGCCGCCAGACGCCCCTGCACACGCTGCGGTGCCCCGTCGGCGATGGACACCGTCAGGTACGAATTGAAGTCGGTTGACGAAAAGAGCAACCGCTCCGGCGTGCTGTGCGCGAGATGCGCGATGGCCGCCGTGATGATATCACCGCCCCATGTGTCCTCGATGGTCATCGCGATACCCAGCGACACGCAGAGATCCCGAATCTGCCGTGCCTTGGTGAGGCCACCCACCTTCGAGATCTTGAGGTTGATCACGTCCATGGCCTGATCGGCCACGCCGCGTACCACCATGTCGATGCCGTCCACAACTTCATCCAGCACGAACGGACGATTGGTATGCCGACGCACGGCCAGGCACTGCTCGTAGGTCATGCACGGTTGCTCGATATACACGTCCACATCCTTCACGGCGTCGGCCACCCGCACGGCCTCGTGCTGTGTCCATCCCGTGTTGGCGTCGGCAATCAGCACATCACCGCGACTCAACTCGGCCGCCGCCGCATGAATGCGTTCGATATCTGTGTCCGGGTCGCCACCCACTTTCAATTGAAACTTGCGGTAGCCCTCGGCGCGATACTCCGCGATCCGCGCCGCCATGCGCGCCGGTGTGTCCTGTGAGATTGCACGATAGAGTGCGAAATCGGCTCCCACGTGGCCTCCCATAAGCATGGCCACGCTCAGCCCAGTGGCTTTACCAAGAATGTCCCAGCACGCCATGTCGATGGCCGACTTGACATACGGATGACCACGCATGGCGGTATCCATGCGCTCATTGAGCAGCCCAAGTGCCCGTGGGTCAAGCCCCAGTAACTGCGGCGCCATCTCAGCGATCCCGGCGCGCGCACCCCGCGCGTACGCCGGCAGATACGCTGGCCCCAGTGGACAGATCTCACCCCATCCTGTGAGGCCCTCATCCGTTTCGACCGCAACCACGGTGGAATCGAACACCGACACCGAGTTGCCACCCGACCACTTGTAGCTGCCTTCACGAAGCGGCAAATCGACCTGATACACGCGAATGGAAGTGATCTTCATCAAGGGCTCGTAAAGGTGGGTGTTGGGGAGGGGTTCAAGACGACCGAGGTGTACACGTGCCTACGGTTGCAACAACGGCAGCACGCTGAAGCTCTGGCTCGGACCAATCGATGTTCCCGTCGTGCTCCTGCGAGCTTGCCGATGCTGGCCTCATACACGCCGGCATCAGTTCAACCGGCGCCGCCAGCGCGCGAGCAACGCCGGCTCACCAAGCACCGCCGCCGCGAGGCACGCGACGTTCGCGGTGACCGCGCTGTGCACCAACGTCCACGACCGGGTGGCATAGGCAAGCGCGTCATGGCCATCGCCATCGGCCAGGGCCAATTTCGCTTCGCGAAGCAGCGCGATCGCGGCGAGACGAATATCGCGCAGCGTGGAGAGATCGCACCCGCATCGGTCACAGGTGTGTACCGCAGCGGACACGACGCTTTTGCCGCACGCCGGACAGTTAATCTGCACGTCAGTCCTCCAGATAAAACACCAGATCGGACAACGTGTCATTCATGTCCTCGAGTCGCTCCCACTCGCGGTCGGCGATCGCGCCGGAACTGGCGTGAATCAGCTCGCGGATCTCCCGCGCGTCGTCGTCATTGATGTTCTTGGTGAGCAGCGCCTCGCCGCGCTTGCGCAGATCCTTGGCCGAGGACACCAACCGTTCCCGCACCTCGTCAGGGTCTTCGTCTTCGGCCAGATCGTCGTCGTCACGCGGCTCCAACGGCTGCATCAGCGACGCAATGTTGCGGCGCGCCTCGTCGACATCCAGGGCGTGGGTACCGCGCGTGTCCATGGTTACCGTTTTGGCCAGTCCGGTGTGCTTTTCCGTTGCGGTCACCTTCAGGCGTCCATTGAGGTCCAGTTCGAAATGGACCACCACCGGATTGCCCGAAGGGACGCGGCTGAGCCCTTCCACCACGAACTCGCCAACCAGCGCGTTCAGCTCGGGCACCATCTCCTCACCCTGACGCGCGTCCACATTCACCGCGTCCTGATTGTCGTACAACGTGAAGAACAGCTCCGACTTGCTGGCCGGCAACGGCGTGTTGCGGACAATGATCGGCACCGAGACCAGACGCTCCACACCGTTCCACTCCCCGAGCGAGGTGGTGCTGAACGTGTGCGGTGTGATGTCAACGAGAATCGAATGGCGCGTGGCGCCGGCCAGCATCGCGCCCTGCATCGCCGCACCCATCGCCACGATAAGATCCGGATCGATTTCCCACCGTGGTTCCATCTTCAGCCGATCGCGCAACAAGGCCTGGACCAGCGGCGTGCGCGTCGAGCCGCCCACGAGCATCACGCGATTGATAGCCTGCGGCAGCAACGCGGCGTCGCGCAACGCGTGATGCACCGAGAGCAGAGTTTTCTCAAGCAGCGGCCCAATCAGCATCTCGTAGTCGTGGCGCTGAATCTCGATATCGAGATGCTGTCGACCGTCCAGGTACTCTTCGCGTACCGCCACGAACGGTTCGTCAGACAGCCGACACTTCGCGCGCTCCAGCACGATTCGCAACCGACGAAGCACCCGGTCGTCGCCGGAAAGGTTGGTTCCGTGACGATGCTCGAACTCACGCAGGGCGTGCTCCACCAGCAACTGATCGAAATCGTCACCGCCCAAATGGGTATCGCCGTGGCTCGCACGTACCTCTACCACGCCCTCCTGCACCGACACCACCGACACATCGAACGTGCCGCCGCCCAGGTCGTACACGACAATTGTTTCGTCGGGAGTGTCGCCGGCGCCGTAGGCCAGCGCAGCGGCAGTGGGCTCGTTGATGATTCTGACGACGTCCAATCCGGCCAACTCACCAGCCACTTGCGTGGCCTTGCGCTGCCGATCGCTGAAGAACGCGGGCACCGTAATGACGGCCTTCTGGATGGTCCGACCAAGTTGCTTCTCGCCTTCGATCTTGAGCTCACGCAGAATGAATGACGAAATTTCTTCCGGTGAATACTC
>JANOKE010000083.1:0-9316 GCA_031419135.1 Gemmatimonadaceae bacterium | reverse complement strand
CGGCCTTTGCCACGGCCCAGCGTTTTCAGCTCGAGACGACCCGGGGAACACTGGCGGACCGGCAACGCGATCTCACGTCGCTGCCGCCGCCATCGCTGCTGATCTGCGACATCGACCCGGAAAGCGTGGCGGAGTGGCGGGCGCTCGAGAGCCTTCTCGCGCACTGGCCGGCACGGCCGGCGATCATCCTGTTGTCGCAGACGCTCGGCGAAAGCGCCGCTCGCCGCCTCCTGCGCCTCCAGATTGCGGACTGGCTGCCGCGCCTCAGCAGCGAGGCGGATTTGGTGGCCGGCGTGATAACGGTCACGCCCACCAACCCGCTCACAACGCAAACGATCGCGCTGAGCGCCGGCGTGAGTAATACCGGAAATGCGCCAGCGGCAGTCGTAGCGTGGCAGCTCAGGATCGATGGCGCCGTGGTGAGCAGCGGAACAATCGCCAGCCTCGCGGCAGGGGCCAGCACGACGGTGAGCGCGAGCAACCTCGGCCCGTTCGCGCAAGGCAGTCACACGGCACAATTGGTACTCGATCCCGCGAACGCGATTGTGGAGAGCAATGAGGGGAACAATTTGAGCAGTCAGGCGTTCACGTCGAGCCTGCCCCAAACTGTGGATTTGGTGGCGGGCGTGGTGACGGTGTCCCCTTCGAATCCGCTGACAACCCAGACAGTGACACTGAGTGCCGACGTGAGCAACGCGGGGAATGTGACGGCAACGAACGTGGTGTGGCAACTCAAGATCGATGGCGCGCTGGTGAACAGCGGAATTATTGCGACCCTCGCCGCAGGTACCAGCACCACGGTGAGCGCCGTCAGCGCAAAACCATACTCACAGGGGAGTCACACGGCGCAACTGGTGCTCGATCCGTTCAACACGATTCCGGAGAGCAGCGAGGCAAACAATACGAGCAGTCGGGCGTTTACGTCGAGTCCCCGACAGACCGCAGATCTTGTGGCGGGCGTGGTGACCGTGACCCCGGCAAATCCGCTCACGACACAACAGGTGGCGCTCAGTGCCAACGTCAGCAACGCGGGGAACGCGGCGGCAACGAACGTGATCTGGCAGCTCCTCATCGATGGCGCGGTGGTGAACAGCGGCACCATTCCATCTCTCGCGGAGGGGGAAAGCACAATGGTAGGTGCCAGCAACCTTGGGCCATACGCGGCGGGACAGCACGTCGCGGAGTTGTTGCTGGATCCGTCAAACGCGATCCCGGAAGGCAGTGAGGGAAACAACGTGAGTAGTCAAGCGTTCACGGCGAATCCGCCAGCCACGGTGGACTTGGTGGCTGGTGTGCTGATCGTGACGCCCCCAAATCCGCTCACCACGCAGCAGGTGGCGCTCATCGCCGAACTGAGCAACGCGGGGAACGTGACAGCGACGAACGTGGCCTGGCAACTCTTGATCGATGGCGCTGTGGTGAGCAACGGGACGATCGCCAGTCTCGCGGTGGGGGCCAACACGACGGTAAGTGTCAGTAACCTCGGACCGTATACCGCGGGGCAACATACCGCGCTATTGGTGCTCGATCCGGCCAACGTGATCGCGGAGTCGAGCGAAGCGAACAACACCAGCAGTCGCGCGTTCACGGCCAGCCCGCCTGCAACGGCAGACCTCGTGGCGGGCGTGATAACGGTGACACCGGCAAATCCGCTGTCGACGCAACCGATTGAGTTGAGTGCCATCGTCAGCAACGCGGGCAATGCGACGGCAACCAACGTGACGTGGCAGCTCAAGGTCGATGGCGCCGTGGTGAGCAGCGGGACGATCGAGAGTCTGACAGCGGGAGAAAATACGACGGTTAGCGCCGGCAACCTCGGACCGTACCTTCCTGGGAGTCATACCGCACAGCTGGTGCTGGATCCGACGAATGCGATTTCGGAAGCGAGCGAGACGAACAACACGAGCAGTCAGAACTTTACGGCCACAGTCGCGCCTCCACGGACCATTCGCCTCGTCATCGATGGAGCTGCGGGCCGGGTTGTTCGTGCAGCAAACAGCGCGATCGTGTGTGCGCTCGCGGAAGGTGGTACGCAGATCACCTGCAACATCGGCTTGGCCGCCACTGAGCAGTTGCTGGCCGAGGGAACAGCAACATCGGGATTCACCGGATGGAGCGGTGCCTGCACCGGACGCGGAAGCTGCGCCGTAACGGGGGGCAGCGACACACAGGATGTTCGTGCGACATTCGTGCCGGTGAGGAGCATCGACGCCAACGTCGCAGCGCGTGACCTGCTGTCTGGCAGCGGACTCTCACTCACCGATCGTGAATTGCTCGACCGCACGGGCAACGGTGACGGCGTTTTCAACCTGGGCGACCTCTTGGCGCACCTCGAGCGCACGGGCCAGGTGCTTTCGTCAACGATCTCGGCGCAACTGTTCAGCGCTCCAACCACGCTCAGCCAACCCATTCAGGCGAAGAAAGCTCCCCCCCCACGTGTGTAAACTGGAGAATCGACACATGAACACCAAACAATACGGGCTCGCGTTGATGGTCGGCGTTTCGCTGCTCAGCTCATGTGGCGGCGGTGATGGCGGCGGTCCTACTGTTGTTGTTCCGCCTGTAGTCACGGCGGGCACTGCTGTTCTTTCGATCGCGACCGCACCGACGGGCCTCGCGGCGGTCAGACTTCGCGTGTTTGGACCCGGAATTTCAAGTCCGACCGTTCGAGGGACGACAAGAATACTGTTTCAGCAAACCGTTGCGGACACCACCACGTTCCTGCTCGCGATGACGACCGGAGGCGGCGCATTTCTCGACGTCAGACTCGCCAACCGCGACCGGACGCCGACGGTTGATGTCCGGGAGGCGACTGCCGGCCGAGCGGACGGCTATCGGGCGTTGACCGCCGCGTCTGTCGTCGTGTCGACTACCGTCCAATAGCCACGGCGCTGCACCATTCGCGGATTGCTTGACCGATCGCGGTTTCAAGCAGTAGAGTTTTCGTTGTCGGCCACACCAGGCACCACCAACGGGATCCCAACGATGCCATCACGCACGCCACATTTCCTGCAGGTCATCTCCGCCGCGCTCACGCTGATCGCAGGCTCGATGCCGCTTGCCGCGCAAGGTGGAGGTGCTGCCGCAGCATCAACCGAAAAGGTGATCAATCAGTCGGCCGACCCACTCCTCAAGAGCTTCCGATTGCGCAACATCGGACCGGCCAGCATGGGTGGCCGCATTCACGACGTCGAAGTTTCCGAGAGTCACCCCTCCACGATCTACCTCGGCTACGCCGTGGGCGGCATCTGGAAGTCGGAGAACAACGGCACCACGTTCTTGCCGGTTTTCGATGAGTATGAAGTCGCCTCGTTTGGCGATCTGGCCATTCACCCCTCAAACCCCAACATCGTTTACGCCGGCTCGGGTGAAGCGAATAATCGCCAGACGTCGTCATTCGGCGGCGGCATGTACAAGACCATCGACGGTGGGAAGACGTGGCAGCTGCAAGGGCTCCGCGAAACGCAGTCAATCGCACGGGTGGTCATTGATCCACGGAATCCGGAAACCGTGTACGCCGCAGTGATCGGTCCGCTGTTTGGCGCAAGCCCTGATCGCGGCGTGTACAAAACCACCAATGGCGGTGGTAGCTGGAGCAAGATCAAGTACATCGACGAGAACACGGGGTTTACCGACATCGCCATCGATCGCTCGAATCCCAACGTGTTGTACGCGGCCAGTTATCAGCGGCGTCGCACCCACTGCTGCTTCAACGGCGGTGGACCGGAAAGCGCGATCTGGAAGACCACGAATGGCGGGAACTCGTGGACAAAGATGACAGGCAACGGACTGCCCCCAGGCACGTATGGCCGAATCGCGCTCGATGTGTCGCGCTCGAATCCCGGCACCGTTTATGCGCAGATCGAAGCCGGTGAGGTTGGCCGGAACGTAGATCCCGAATCGGGTCGCGGCGGCGGTGGCGGTGGTGGCGCCGGTGGCTTTGACTGGTGCAATAACGCAGGCCCAGGCGGTGGCTTCGGTGGCGGTGGCGGTCGAGCTGGCGCTCCTGCACCGCAGCCTCAAACGGCCCCCGCGCTCAATCCCGCCTCCGGAGGCATTTTCCGCACCGACAATGGTGGCGGCGCCTGGCGACATGTCAGCAACTGCAACGCGCGACCCATGTATTTCAGCCAGATCCGCGTGGACGCGCAGAATCCAAACGCGGTGTATGTCGCCGGGCTTCCTATTGCCAAATCACTCGACGGCGGACGCACATTCGCGACACTGAATGCGGCTGGCGGGCACGGCAATCCAGGTCACGTTGACGTGCACGCGATCTGGATCGATCCGAAGAACTCGAACCACATCCTGAACGGTAACGATGGCGGTCTTGACATCAGTTACGATCAGGGCCGCTCATGGACCTCCGTCAAGACGATGGTGACGTCATTGGCATACGACGTCTCGGCGGACATGCGCCGTCCATACTTCGTGTGTACCGGCCTGCAGGACAACGGCAGTTGGTGTGGTCCCAGCTCGCGTCGCCACGCCAACGGCATTCTGAATTCCGACTGGTTCAACGTGGGCGGCGGCGACGGCTTCTTCACCGGTCAGGATCCAAACGACTACAACATCATCTTCGCCGAATCGCAAAACGGAAACACCAGTCGACTGGACCTTCGTACCGGTCGTGGCGGCAGCATTCGGCCCTCTGCTCCGCCCCCGCCCCCGCCGATGGATGTTCCGTCGGCGGCGGCCATTCCCGGCGCAGGTGGCGGTCGTGGCGGCGGAGGCGGCGGCGGTCGGGGTGGCAGTCCCAATGTCGTGAACGGCGCGCCGGGTGAGCAGTACCGGTACAACTGGAATACGCCGTACCAACTGTCGTCGCACAACTCGAGTGTCATGTGGCTTGGCGGCAACCGACTCTTCCGCTCGTACGACCGGGGCGAAACATGGATCGCGAGCGCCGATGTCACCCGGCAGTTCGACCGTACGACCGTCGACATCATGGGCGTGAAAGGCGGCCAGACCATGCTGTCCAAGAACGATGGTCTCACGCAGTACAGCACGATTATCGCGGTATCGGAATCGCCCATCAAACCGGGACTCGTGTGGGTGGGCACCGACGATGGCAGTCTGCAGCTAACGCGCGACAACATGGCGACGTTTACCGACGTCGGGAAAAACCTTCCCGGATTGCCGTCAGGTCACTTCCACTGGGTGTCGCGTGTTGTCGCATCGGTATTCGATTCGGCAATGGCGTACGTGGCCGTGGACGGGCATCGCAGCAACGATCTCAAGCCGTACATCTTCGTCACGAAGGATTTCGGTCGCACGTTCACGTCCATCACGAACGGCTTGCCCGCGTACGGCAACGTGCAAGTTGTGACCGAAGATCCGAAAAACCGCAATCTGCTGTACGCTGGAACGGAGTTTGGATTGTACGTCTCGACCAACGCCGGCCAGTCGTGGCAGAAGTTCATGAACAACTTCCCCACCGTCCGTACCGACGACATTCTCGTGCATCCCCGTGATGGTGACCTGATCGTTGCCACGCACGGTCGCGGCATCTGGATCGCCGACGACATCACGCCGCTCCAACAACTCACGCCCGCCGTGCTGGCGGCCGATGCCACGCTGTTTGATATCCGACCTGCCGTCGCATGGCTCAACGACCGCAAGCTCGGCCAGCAGGTCACTGGACAGCAGGTGTTTCGGGGCGAGAACGCACCGCGTGGGGCCTACATCAGCTACTACCTGCGCGCGGCAACCACCGGTGATGTTCGCATCACGATCACCGATGTTATCGGGCGCGTGATTCGCAGCCTCACCGGTACCGCGGGCGCTGGCGTGAACCGCGTGCTGTGGAACCTCGCACCCACGCCGGCGGCGGATCTTGCTGGAGGTCGTGGTGGTGGCGGCGGCGGTGGCGGTGGTGGCGGTGGTGGCGGTGCTGAAGCGGTTCCGGCGGGCACCTACAAAGTGACGCTACAGGTGAACGGTCTGACCCTGACCAAAACTGTGCAGGTACTCGAAGACCGGTGGATGGAAGAACGGTAGGTCTACCGTTTCTTTGAGGATGTCACCCGTGGCGTACCGGTATTGCGGATTGTCGCGCACGTGTACAACACGCAGTCCCGAAGCCTCGATTGCCGACGTGTAGTCGCCAATTTGCATGGCGCCGCCAATGCACGCGCGTTCTATCGGCGACTGGCGGCGCGGGTTGGCAAGGCCAAAGCGATCACCGCCACGGCGCGCAAATTGGCGATTTTGGTCTACCGCGCGCTCAAGGGCGACCTCGTGTACCTCGATCCTGGTGCCGACGCCTACGATGCCCAACATCGCACGCAGCTCCTTCGCCGATTGCGCAGTCGCGCCTCAAAGATGGGATTTGCTCTCGTCGATGTGCAAACGGGTGAACTGCTTGAGTCAGCAGTTTCTTAGGAGGTAAGATTCATCGGCTATCCCTGCACGAGTGCCGGATTTACAAAACGACGCCTTGGTCGCGAGAGCTTCGCGGTCATTAGCCCGCTCGCCCTGAGTCGTCCTGCCTCACATCCGGTTGCTGTTCGTCACCCCGCAGGTCTCGCTCCCCGCTTCTTTCAGCACTCCCCTTGCGGTCGGCGCCTTGCGGTTCACTCGGGTCGTTGCGACCAACTCCCCAGAGGACTTCCACCTCCAAGTCGATGTTCATGCTGGGCCCACTAAAATGCGGCGGCGCAGCCGCCGCTTCAATAACATGGCCGTCTGCACCAACGTGACGGTCTGCTGCAGCGCTTTCATGAAATTGCGCGCGCAGCGCGCATTCCGCCATGCGCTGTCAGCAGCAGCGTGAGGTTAGAATGGACCTTGCCCCACCGCGGGTCCCGCCGATGGGTGGAACCGATGACGGATGGGAGACGATGCCGCGACGGACTTGAAGCACAACCTGCCAGCACACCGGAAGACCTCGGGCGTCGTGCACCAGCCGCCGCACATGTCGGCTTGGTCAACAATCCTCGTGCGCGCGCCGATCTCGCCCTGCGTCCCTTCATTGAAAAGCAGCAGCGCCAGGCCGTGTCGTTCACATTCTAACTGCCGTTAGGTTGCGGCGCGCTGCGCTGCGTCCCGCGCCAACCGGTCCTCGAGTGTCCGGTCGGTGCCAGTCGTGAGCTCCGGGGTGACTCGAACCGCCGACCCCCGACGAGCAATCCACAGCATCGAGAGGGCCGATCCGCCGCCGAGGACGCCGGCGATGCCGAGCGCCACGCTATACCCAGTGTGCCAGCCGCCACCTGTCTGCGCGATCAGGGCGAGGAGGCTTCCGGCGGCAGCGAGCGCTCCGGTCACGCCGAGACCCAGCACGCGGGGCGCGGTGAGCTGCTCGAATGCGAGGTTGCGGCCCGCAACAGCCAGGAAGCCCGCGAACGCGGCGCCGACCGCGAACCCGAGCGCGGCAAACGGTGCGACCTGAGAAAGGGCAGCGCCGACGTAGTAGGATACTGGGCGAGCACCAACCGGCGCGTTCCTCACCAGCTCGATCACCACGGAAAGCACGCCACCGAAGACCGCCCACGGGACGGCGAAAGCGACGGCCGTTCCAATGATGCCTCGCAGGATTCGAATGACGCGCACTCTCCCCCCGGTCGAAACGTGTTCGTCAACCTAACGCCGGCTTGTGCTGCAGCCGATCAAATGAAATGCGGTCGCGAAGCGGCCGTCGAGGCGATCGTAGTCCGCGTGACTGCCAATCCAGAACCAGAGGATTCCGTCCGGCGCGTCTACCGCGAGAGCGCGATAGTGGGCCCCCACGCGCGCTGAGTGAAACCGATTGACGCGCTTGAAACGCAGCGACGGGTGCCGCGGATTCGCCTTCAGTAGCGCGAATTGCTTGTCCGCAAGTGCACGGACCTCAGCCGACAGCGCATCATAGCACGCCCAGAACGCGGGCGAGGTGTGATGGATCACAGCTTGCGTGAGCGTCCGGCGGCGTGATCGGCGAGCGCGGCATCAGCGAGGGCGTCCAGCCGTCCCGCGCTAGCGTCCGCCTCGAACTGCTGATCCCAGCTCGCGGCGTCGAATTCACTGAACCACGCGCGAAAGCTCGCCAGCTCGCGCTCGGAAAGTTGGCGAACTTCCTGCTCGATTTGCTCTACTCTGGTCATGGCGATTCCTCCCGGTTGCCTGAACAATAACCGATGCCAGATTTGTTCGCACAACGCTCGGCAATCACCTGCGGCGGATCATGATGATGGCGACCGGCGCGCTGCGCGCGCTGGTCGTTTCCGGTAGAAGCGCCGTCAGGTGCCTTGCACCGTTAGGGTGCGAACCGTACGCGTCAACGTCGGATTGTGGATTCTCAGGGAGCACGCCGGCGAGCCAGCGCACGACATTCAGCGTGAATTGTCCATTATCCGGATCGCGAGGCCACCATCGTCGGAACTGCGGATTCTCCACGCCGTAAGGAATACCAGAGAGAATTGAGCCGTCGCCAATGATGACGACTCGGCCTGTCCCAAATGGCATGGCTATGGCTTGGGCACGGCCCGCAGCGGAAACGGTGTCGCCGCTGGCCACAACGTCATAGGCGGTCGCACTCAGGGATAGAAGTTTGTGGCTGCCAGAGGCCACACCCAGTGAAGTGCCGACCGCTGATGCAACAGCTCTGACGCGCTCAGTGCTGCCGCGACCCATCGTTATCGGGTGTGGCCGGAGAAGTGCGTTGTCAACGGAAAACTTTAGGCACCCGCGACACCCCGCATTTCCCTCGACCCAATTATTGGTCGGCACGGTATCATTGGTGGCGGCGTTTCGCACGTCTACACCGAATCGGCGAACGAGATTTCCCGTGGCGGCCCCACTCGGCTCGTGTCCCACAACGAGGAGCAGACTGCCTCCAGCCCGCACCCACGCTTCGAGCGCATCACAGTCGGCGTCCGAAAACACGGAACCGTCGGCCGATGTCCGACCGCGCAGAGGATCAGTGCTGTACGGAGTGACTATGAAGAGCACTCGGTAACGTGAGAGATCTGTTCGCGCCGGAACAACCGCGCCAGCGACAACGTCATATCCATCCCTGACGAGAAGGTCGGCCACGGCGCGGTATCGTCCCTCTCGCAGCGACGGATTCCAATGGACCGTATCGAACAGAATCCTCCTATCTCTGTACAGAACTGAGCCGGCCGGTGGAGCGTCTTGGCCCTTGACTACGACCGCCGAGACGCAAAGGAGCAGGAACATCATTGGAAGCGAAAGAGTCTTCATCGGGTACTCAGCTTCTGTTTCCTTGTCCATTCTAACCTCACGCTGCTGCTGTCTGCTCATGGCGGAATGCGCGCTGCGCGGGCTTTTTCATGAAAGCTCTGCAGCAGACCGTCTCGTTAGGCCGACCAGGAAA
>JANOKE010000082.1:0-1635 GCA_031419135.1 Gemmatimonadaceae bacterium | reverse complement strand
CCACCCGGCAGCACGGTGAGATTCTCGACGATCTGGGCGGGAAAGTCGACGTGCAGTTGCAGCGACTGCAGCAACTCGAGGCCACCGAAATCAAATCGCTGAACGTGCTGCTGCAGGAGCTGGGGCTGCCGCCTGTGTTTGTTCCGCCGGTGAAGGCCAGGAAGCCGATTTCGTAGTTCGGGTACCAGTCGAGCCTGCTGGCCTCGGGCACCTCCTCACGCTATCGTAAAGGTTCCTCCCTTCGCGGTCGCATGGATCCTCGTCGAGTCATCCAGCACGTTCGCCTCATCGGTCTGTTGGCCTGCCTGCCCAGCCTGAGCCGTGTCACGCACGCGCAGAGCGGGTCATCCGAGTCGGGCGCGGTCAGGTTGCAGGTCCGTTCGGCGGGCGGCATGCCGTTGGTTGGGGCGCAGCTTCGCCTGGTGGCCACCGATCCCTGGATCGAGTCGGACGAGCGTGGTCTCTTCGCCATTGCGCGTGTACCCGCAGGCAACGCGTGGCTGCGCGTGCGACGCATCGGGTACCGACCCGATTCCATGCTTATCGTGACCTCATCCAGCAAAACGCTGGACACCATGATGACGATGGAACGCGTGGCGGTCGATCTCGCGCCCGTTACCGTGCTCGGTCGACGGAGTATTCAGGGTCCGATGGCCGGATTCTATCGTCGACAAGCCACCGGCAGCGGTCGATTCTTCACGCGTGCCGAGATCGAACGGCGTGCGCCATACAATCTGACCGATCTCTTGCGTGGCATTCCCGGTGTCCGAATCAATTCGCGTCTGCAAACCAACAGCGTGCGCATTCGCGGTAGTCGGTGCAATCCGTTGGTCTGGCTCGATGGTCAGGGGCTGTTCGCCACTGACATCGATCTCGACGCACTCGATCCAATGTCGTTCGATGGCATCGAGGTGTATAGCACGGCCAGTGTTCCCGTCGAGTTTCAGGGCAATCAGCGCGCGAGCAGCTCCTGCGGCACCATCCTGCTCTGGACGCGCCAAGGGGAGGCACGGAAGGCCAGCGCGCCCAAACGCAAGAACGGCGAACCTTCACCGGCGGCGAAAATCGCCATGTTGCTGGACGAGCTACGAGTGTTCACAGCGGCTGACGTTGATACGGTCGCACGGATCGACTCGCAGGTCGTCGTTCGTCCGGAGTATCCCGATTCGCTGTACGATTCACAAACGCCGGGTCGCCTGCTGGCCGAGTTCATCGTCGGCACCGACGGCGCGGTGTTCATCGAGTCGTACAGCGCGGTCACTACCACGCATCGCGATCTTGTTGAGCCGGTGCGGCGCGCCCTGCTCACCCAGCGCTTCGTGCCCGCCGTAAAAAAGGGGAGGGCGGTGCAGCAGGTGATGCAACTCCCGTTCAGTTTCGTGCCCGATTCGACAGGGCGGCGACGGAAGCAAAACCCCCCAGCGCCCCACTGACAAACGGGCGATTGGAGTGTGTCACTCCAATCCGAACAACCGCACGACCGCTTGACGTCCCCGACGCGTCTTCGCGTCGTACCAGAATTCAACGCGCGTAATGGTCCGGTCTTTGCCATCAAGATCGATGGCCCGGGATTCTCCGCCCGCCGGGATGGTGTTGCGGAGTTCGATCTCCTGCTTGCCACCATTGGCGTAGTGC
>JANOKE010000081.1:0-2348 GCA_031419135.1 Gemmatimonadaceae bacterium | reverse complement strand
CGGAAGTTGGGCTTGTTGGCGTTGAAGGTGTTGACCCACACCGAATCGGGCACCACCACCTTCGCCGCAAAACCCTGTGACCCCCACGTTTCCGGGCAGTCCTTCATCGCCATTAACGAGAATCCCTCTCTCAGAAATGTCGGATCATCGCGACAGGAGCTGTTAAATATCGACGTCACGCCGGCGAACGCCTTGCCGAACTGACCGTCGGCCGAACCGATCTTCTTGATTTGCGGCGGCACCAGCACCTGCCAGTAGGCAGACGAATATCCGAGCGAACCCGCCATGCCGTTGATGCCCGCGTGCACCGCACGGATCTTGCGGAACTCGCTCGGCGGCGCAGCCATCGTCAGGCCCATCTCGAAAAACATGTACCCGGCGTTGTTTGCGATGCGTCCCATCTGCACCGGGCCGGAGCCCTGGTTCTCCGACACCGGGCCACCTTGGTTGGTGACACCCGAGCGGAAGCCGCCCGACATGCGAAGCGCGCCGGCCGCCAGATCCTCGGCGGCAAACAGGTTGAAAGGATTCGGCCGTGGAATGGCCACCGCCTTGATGGAGCCGTCGGCCCGCACGCTGTCCAGCGTCCACTGCACGGTCGGCTGCACCCGCTGCGCGTCGAGACACACCGGGGCGATCGCGAGCAAGAAACCGCTCAACGCCACCCGCGCGTGGATGAGACGCAGCAACCGGCGCGAGGCGCAGTGGCCCCCGGACGGACGCGCATCGGCATCAAAGGTCTTCTGTTCGAAGGTCATGAGTTAACTGTCGGTGCCTGGGGTTACCGATCACCCTCGTCCGGCAATGAGTGCCGGACGAGGGAAGTCGGCGGTGATTAAAAGTTGACGGTGATTCCCGTCGCAAGGCTGCGCCGCGCGCCGATAAACTCGGGCTGGTCGAACGCGGTCGACGTCGTGGCATCGCCAGTGTTGCCGACGCGTCGGTTGCTAAAGTCGCGCAGTCCGTTGTCGCAGGTGCCGGTGTTCACGAACACCTGCACACAGTTGGTCCGGTCGAACAGGTTGGCCACCCGGAGGAAGCCGGAGTACCGCACCGAACCGATGCGGAATCCCTTGTCCAGCAGGAGGTCGAACTGCGATGTGGCTGGCTGACGTCCGGCGTTGATGTCAGCCGCGGCCGCCGCGTTGTTGACGTTGCCGAACGAGTTGGCCCGCACCGGGGTGTAGGGAATGCCGGCAGTGCGATTGAACGTGATAGTGGCGCGCGCATTGCGGAGCAGCTTGCCCGCGTTGAGTGGAAGCGTGGGGATGTCTTCGCGCACCTGCAGGAAGAACGTCGTGTTTACGCGATACGTCTGGTCGATGTCGGCCACCGTTTCGATCAGCTGCTGATTGGCGCTTGGCTCGGTACGCTGCACTTCGTTGGCGCGGTCGGGCGGACGGGAGTTGGTGGTCGCGCGCGACAAACCAAAGTTCACGTCATATCCCCACCGGTCGGCCAAACGGCGTCGGAACTGCATTTCCATGCCGCGTGACGACAGGAAGTCGCCATTCACCAGCACCGTGTACGACGGCAGCGAACCGTCGTACGTGGAACCGATGTCTTGCGTGGAACGGCTTGGGCGCAGACCGGAGAGACCGGTTTCTGAGCGATTGAACACCGCCACTTGAATGGAATAATTCCGGCTCAGTTCTGTTTGATAGCCCACCTCATATTGCTTGGCCTGTTCCAACAGCAAGCCTGGGTTGCCCACGAACGCCGGATTGTTGGTTGAGATGTTTGGCACGCACTCCTTCGTGCCTGGCTTGACTGCGGTAGCGGCGCAGTAATCGTCGCCCGCACCGGCTACAGTACCGATACCGGTGTTGCGATACCCGTTCCCATACAGCGGCACCATGGTGTAGCGGCCCGCGTTAAAGAACACCTGCGACTTCTCGGTGAGCGGGAAGGCGATGGCGATACGCGGGCTGAACGCCGTGCGCGCCTTCGCTTCCGTAAAGTCGTCCAGCTGCGCAATGGCCGCCGCTTGGTCGAGCAGTTCGGAGCGCTGGGTTTTGGGATCAATACGGCCCGCCGCGCACCCTGTCACACCGTACGGCTGTCCTTGCGCGTTCACCAGTTTTTTGCCGCCCACCGACGAACCCTCACACACCTCGCGAGCGGATGTGTTGTTGGACGGATTGAACGGGTCGGTGAACCCCAGACCTACGGCGCGTCCGTAGTCGAAACGGCCACCCAACTTGATGGTGATAAAGTCGTACTCGATGATACTCTGCACGTAGCCCGCCGCTTCAATGGGCTTCGCACGATAGACCTGCGACGTGAGCGGCTGAATGCCCGAGTTTGTGCCAAACGCGCCGACGTCCTTGTACTCGAGGTCGTGCTGC
>JANOKE010000080.1:0-2204 GCA_031419135.1 Gemmatimonadaceae bacterium | reverse complement strand
GCGCCATTGGCATATCGCACACCATCCATCGTTTCGCCGCGAAAGCGTCGTGGAGCAAGCGCCGTAAGTGCGCGCGGGTTGTCGAGCGCGCCAAGCACCAACCGATCGGGAAGAAGGCGTATGTCGGCGCTTGCCGTCGCCACCGCACCCGGCGCGTCCGGATTTTGCGTACCGTTGGTTTCGGTCATGCCAAAGCCGCCGGCAACAACGCGACGCTGGCGCGTGATCACCCCGGTAACGGCGCGTGACTCCTGTGTTGTCGCGCGCCGGGCACCGGCATAGTCGGTAACCACACGACCATACGACAGAGTGGCGCGGGCCGGCGACGCCGGTGTTTCCTCCTGTCCGATCCCGAACGCTGAGCTGTTGAACTCAAAGCTTGTGCTCGTGAGTGCACGAAGCGAAGACTCGCCGCCCATCGCCGCAGCGGCGCGCTGGATGATTGCCGTTGGCGATTGCGCGGCGGCGGGTGCGGCCAATACGATCGCGAGCAGCGTGACAAATGCGCGTGCTGCGGCGGCACGGGCTCCCGACGGAGTATGCGGGTGCAGTCGCGCCAACGGCCAAATCGTTCTACTCATGGTCTGCCTCGTAGGGTTGTTCGGTGACCATCGCCCACAACGCTTTTGCCACCCGCTCCGTGGGAAACCACGCCGTGGGATAGCCCGGTACCTTGCCCTCGCCCAATCGCTCGTACGTGCGCATTTTGAGATCACCGATATACCCACTGCGCTCCGTGATGGTGCGCAGAGTGGAGGTCGCCGGATCGCGACGCAAGGCCAGCACGTCTTCGAAGAACACCAGCGCCACGTCACGCGAACGCCCCACCACGTGTCCCGCCGACGGCTCCTCAGCCAATGCCCAGAGCGCGCCCCCGCGCCGATTCACGGCAAAGAGTCCCACAATGGTATTGGTGCGGAACGCGAGATCCTTGCCGCCCACAAACAAGAGTCCCGGCACCTGGCGAGCCGCAGCCTGTGCCAGCGCGGTGTAATAAATCCCGCCCTTATTAACCACAAACGCCAGTACGCGCTCAGGTTTCCACGCCACAAACTCGTGGTTTGTCGGAGAGCTGACTGGCCACCAGCGCCAGATTCTTCGTGGCAAACGCCTGCCACACCGTATCCAGCACCGCGTCACGGCCATCGCCGTTGGAGCCGGGTGTCAGAACCACGATTCCCTGCACTGGGGCCGTGCCGCCAGGAAGCCAGAGTCGGAAATTGGCCTTGTCAAAATTCGCACCCGGCGGCATCGTCACGTCGTACGTCGCAGTACTGGCGGGCTGAGCCGAGACTACGTGCGGTGACAGTGCGCGCAGGCCCACGAATGCGAGCGCTGTGCACGTACGAAACGATTGACCAAATCGCATGGAAAGTTCCGGGTGTGAGAGACTCAAGGATGCGCCCAACACCGCGGTTCCACCACTGCAGTTGGGGTACCACCACTGCAGTTGAGGGTACCGCAACCGCAGTTGAGGTACCACAACCGCAGTTGAGGTACCACAACCGCAGTTGAAGTACCACAACCGCAGTTGAAGTACCACAACCGCAGTTGCCCTTCCGCAGGTAAGACCATGCATGGTTTGATGCAAGACCATCCGTTGCTCATCTCGGGCTTGATCACGCACGCCGCGCGCAATCACGGACGACGCGAGGTCGTGTCCCGGCTCGGCGATGGCACGATCCACCGTACCGACTACGCCACCGTCGAACGCCGCGCCCGTGCGCTGGCGTACACGCTCGAATCGTTGGGTATACAGCCCGGTGATCGTATCGCCACCTTGGCGTGGAACAGCTATCGCCACCTGGAATGCTTTTACGGCGTCTCGGGCATGGGCGCGATCCTGCACACGGTGAATCCGCGCCTGTTTCGCGAACAGATCGCGTACATCATTCGCCACGCCGAAGATCGGGTCGTGATCTTCGACGCAGACCTCTTGCCGATTGTCGAAGGCATTGCTGACGAGATTGTTGGTGTCGAGCAGTTCGTGGTGTTGTGCGAGCGAGGGCAGTTGCCAAGCTCGGCGCGATTGTCATTGGTGGCGTTTGAGGATTGGATTGCGGGTGCTGGCGAGCAGTATCAGTGGCCCACCTTCGACGAGCGACTGGCCTCGTCGCTGTGCTACACGTCGGGCACCTCAGGGCACCCCAAGGGCGTGTTGTACATCCATCGTTCAACGCTGTTGCACGCCTTGTCCGTCGTGC
>JANOKE010000079.1:0-7499 GCA_031419135.1 Gemmatimonadaceae bacterium | reverse complement strand
GTGAGCGTTGGAGGGGTGAGCGGTGAGGGTAGAGTCTGCACTTACCGCTACATCCAGGGCTCGTCGAGCGTTGGGCCGTAGATCGAAGGCACCTTGCCGTCGGCCATGCGGAGGTAGACGGAGAACTGGCCGCGATGGTGGATCTGGTCGCAGAGAATGAACCAGAGGAACTGCAGAATCGGCACGTCGGCGATCGCACCGGGGCCCGAGGGGAACTTCACCGTCTGAAACAGTCGCTCATCGGGCGTGTTCTGAATCAGCTGCGCAAGGCCATTGTGGGCGCCGTCGAGAGCGCTGATGATCGCGTCCATCGACTCGGGTGCGGGCGGCATGGGAGGCATGGGCTGGCTCCAGTCGAAGCCGGTCGTCAGGGCAGTGTTGGCCATCCCAGCTTCCAGCACGAACACCCACGCGAGTTCCCGGGCCGACTTGCACTTGGCGTGGGGCTTGAGCTCGCTCTTGTCCGATGGATACGCACGCAACACGCGCATCGTGGTGCCGTGTTCCGTTTCAAACGTGTCGAGAAACTGTTGCTTGGGCGACGCGATGGCCGGCATCGTCGCGGGTGTTGGGTACGCGGTGCTCGTCATCTGGATCTCCAGAGAAAGGAGAGAATAATTTGTGAATCGCCTGCTGACTGGTCAAGAGTCCGGTTGCTCGGCCAGAATCAAACTCGGAGGGTGTCCTTGTTCCAGTCGGGACCGCGGAAGGCGCGGCCTTGTCCTGGGCCGGTGATGCCGAAGCAGTCCAGCTAGCGCTCAGCTAGAACTGCAACACCGCCGACCGCGCCTCAAGGTGGCGAACTTCCCCTCCCAGCAGCCGAGTAACCAGCGTGCGAATGCCGCGCGTGAGCGCCGTGCCGGGGTTGCGTTTCCCTTGAACAGCCGGTCGCGCTTCGCCCTCCAACCATCGCTGCATCTCGGCAAGGTCGCTGATCTCCAGTGTCTGCACGTCCACTTGAACGGCGACATAGCCTTTCCGTCCGGCCGGAGGAGGCTCCAGCGGTGGCGAGTGGGGCAGTTCGCTGGCCGCGCGCGCGTCGGTGAAGCGTGAATAACTTCCCAGCGACGTGGCACCGTCAGGCGTCCACCGTTCGACGGTGTACAGGCGATCGACCAGATCATAGCTGACGATGACGTCCCACTCCGTGCGATTCACCACGTCATCGAACCAGCGCCCGACCGTCCACATCTCCGCGCGAAAGTGCAGCCGCGTCGGAAATCCGTTCCGCAGGAGCTCGTCGAACGATTTGTCGGAGAGCACGTCACGCGCCGCGACGGTCAGTGCCGACGCGGCGGAACGGGGTCGAATGTCGATGACCGGTGGTCCCTGCGCGAAGAGCGGTGTGACGTGCACGGCCAACGCGGTCACAAGCGTGAGCCAGAGTGCGCGCGGGAGCCGCATGCTCAGAATCGCCGCCCCAGTCGGACGTACACGTTGGCGGGGAGGCTGCTCTCCGAGATGGCTTTCGCAACGTATACACCAACGCTGCCAAAGTCGAAACCGCCACCCACGTCGGTACGCCAGCTGCGAATCGGGGGAATGCCGCCGCTCGGATATCGGAGTGGGTCGGACGAATCACCCAACAGCCAACCGCGTCCGGAATTGGCAAACAACACCCATGCACCGTCAGCGCGGAATCGGCCGGCCATCCACCGTCGATCTCCGAATCCTTCGTTATTGCCGAACAAGTCGATGCGGAAGTCGCCCTTCCATTCGGACTGCACCAGCAGCATGCGCTCACACTGCGCCGGCCGACCCAGCGCCGCGTAGGCGTTCGCGTTGCCGGTCGCGCAGGTGCCCACGTCGGTGGTGCCCACCATCTGCCGAAAATCAAAACCTGGCAGTGCATCAAGCCCACTCACGGCCACGCGTCGCTGCAACGGCAACGGATCGCCGCCCAGCCACCCGCCGGCCACAACGCGCAAGTTGATCTGGGCCCCCGGAGCCAGCCGGTTATATCGCCGCAGGTCGAACAGGGCTCGAGAGTATGTCACCGCCCCAGGAGTCTGTGTGCGGATACCGTCGGTGGTGGGCGCGATGGTGCTCAGCGTGCCGGTGCCGCGTTCGAATTCACCGTGCAGGAACCATCCCGACCGGGGATCATCCGCCCGATTACGCGTATCGAGCTTGCCGGAAAGCGTGGCGAGGTGCAGCACCCCGTCGTCGGTTCGCGGATTGAACCGCCACGGAATATCCGAATTGAACAGGGACGGAACGCCGCGCATGCGCCGAGCTGTCCAACGCTCCTCGCCATACGAGGCGCGCAATTCGCTCTTGCCGGGCCCAAAGATGCCAACGTACCCCAAGGCGCCGTGGCGCTGCCAATAATCGCGATAGTCGCGCGTCACTACGAAACTGGATAGTCCAATCTCAGATTCGCTCAACTGCCATCGCTCCACCGCGTCCACTTCATCGAACAGTCGACCGCCTGCGAGAGCGCCGGCCCGACGCCCTTGTCGGAGTTCAAGTCGCACGCGATGACCACGGTTGTCGTTCACCCAATCCAGTTGGTTGCCCGTCCGAAAGATTCCGAACAGCTCCGCCTCCACGCCGGTATTTCCACTGCGGGCGCTGACCCGGGGCCCGAGATAAATGGGCAGTCCTTCCACTCGGTTGTAGGTATGCGCCGTGGTAAGAAACAGTTGGCCCCGTGATCCATCGGCATCGTCACGCTGCCATCGCGCCCACCGCGTGAACAGCGCGCGGTCCACGTCGGCCACCAGTGAGTCGGCATCTTCATGGTATCGCAATCGGGCGCTCCAGACACGAATGTCACCACCAACGTCCGGGCGGTCTGGTGATTCGAGCGAGCCGCCGATCACCGTCAGCGCTCCGTCGATGCGACCACCGTTGATCAGCATGGCGTCGCCGTTGAGCACCACCAACTGTCCAGTGATCACGCCGGCGATTCGCGCGCGACCGTTCAAGACCGCGACATCACCACGAACGGTGTCGGCAGCGCCCAGGGAATAGTCTCCGCGCATGCGTGTGGTCGTCGACGCGTTGAACACGCGGGTGGCTTCGCGCGCGACCTCGCGCGGCACACTGCCAACCTCACGGGCTCGCGGTTCCTGGGCGTCAAGCGAATGCACCAGCGACGCCAATATCAGTGGCGCGGCGAGGAT
Organism: Gemmatimonadaceae bacterium; assembly: GCA_031419135.1. GTDB lineage: Bacteria > Gemmatimonadota > Gemmatimonadetes > Gemmatimonadales > Gemmatimonadaceae > Gemmatimonas. The sequence continues at coordinate 4,371 of JANOKE010000079.1, read as the reverse complement.
TCGGAGCATCATCGGCATCTCCCTGTGGGTTGAGGTGTACTGGCGCTCAAGGCAAGGAGCGTACCGGAGCGAGCGCGCGTTCGACGCTCGGCCAGCGGTGTCTAACGTCCTCGGCAAGCTACGCTAAACGTGTCGCAACGTATTCACCCGTCTGTCGTCTCCCGTCTGCCGTTCCCGTCTCCCGTCTGCTGTTCCCGTCTCCCGTCTCCCGTCTCCCGTCTCCCGTCTCCTATCTCCCGTCTCCCCTTACGCCAACCCCAACCGACGCATGCGCCGATAGAGATTCGGTCGGTCGGTCTGGAGCCGCCGAGCCGCTTCCGCCACGTTGCCGTCGCTGTGCGCCAACGCCGACGCGATGAGTTGGCGCTCGTAGGCGTCAAGGGCATCGCTCAGGGGAACGGGCGCCGATGCGGCGTCGGTTTCCGCGTCGCCGACACGCGGTGCCGTTCCAGTGGTGGGCAAAACACCGTGCACCTCGCGCACGCCGATTTCGCTGCCCGCGTGCAGAATCGCCAGCCGTTCGACAATGTTGGCGAGTTCACGCACGTTGCCCGGCCATCGATAGCTGGCAAACGCGGCCAACGCGTCATCCGTCCAGCGCACCAGCGGGCGACCGGTGCGGGTACGGTGGCGATCGGCGAAGTGACGGACCAACGCCGGCAAGTCGCCCGGTCGGTCTCGCAGTGGCGGCAGGGCAATCGGAATGACGTTCAATCGAAAAAAGAGATCCTCGCGAAACGATCCGTCGGCAACCGCGCGTGTGAGGTCCTTATTGGTCGCGGCGAGGATGCGTACGTCAATCTTGATGGGCTTGCCGCCGCCCACGCGTTCAATCTCGTGTGCCTCGATGGCGCGGAGCAGTTTGGCCTGCGCATCGGCGTGCAGGTCGCCGACTTCGTCCAGGAACAGCGTGCCGGTATGCGCCAGTTCAAATCGTCCAATACGTCGATCGGTCGCGCCCGTGAAGGCTCCGCGCTCGTGACCAAACATCTCGCTTTCCACGAGATCCCGTGGAATTGCGGCGCAATTGACCCGAACGAATGGGCGCTCGCGGCGTGAACTCGCCAGGTGCAACGCGGCCGCGACCAGTTCCTTCCCGGTGCCGGACTCGCCGGTGATCAACACCCTCGCATCCGTTGGACCCACCCGCGCAATCAGCGCCCGCACTTCGTGCAGCCTTGGGGAATCGCCGATCATTTCGCCCGATATACCCAGATCCTCGCGGAGCGCCTGAGCCGCACGACGCGCCTGGCGCAGTTCGCAGGCCGACCCGAGCGCCAGCAGCACGCCTTCCGGCGTGAGCGGCTTTTCGAGGAATGTGAAGGCGCCCAGCTTTGTCGCGCGTACCGCGTCGGTGAGAGCCGCTCGCCCGCTCATCATCACGACCGGCAAATCAGGGCGGCGCTCGCGCAGCTTGCTCAGCAAACCAAGACCGTCGAGCTCTCCGGGCATCATCAGGTCAACCAGCGCGACATCCGGCTCGATAGCATCGGCGAGCGCGAGTCCTGCCGGACCATCGGCCGCATCGCGCACGTCGTACCCCTCGGCGCTTAACAGCGCGCCGACCATCCGCCGAATGTTCGGCTCATCGTCAACGATCAATACGCTGGGCATGCTCCAGGGGGCGCTGTTCCAGCAATTTGGCGGTGAATCGTTGGCCTTCGCTCACTCGCTCGAGCTCGACCGCTACCGTGTCGATATTGCGATCCATCGCCGCAAGTCGTTGCTCTACCTCACCCGACAGTCGCGCGGCGCTGCTTCGTCGATTGAGCCAGCTGGCGAACGCTCGGGCCAGCGGATAGCCCACCACCATGAACGCCAGCGAGCCAAACACGGCGTAGCTGATCTGCACCGCCCCCCGCGGCACGATATCGTGAATGGGAATGACGGTCTCGGTACCGTTTTGGCTGACGTGAATACCCTTGCCGTCAACGGATATCGATACGGGATCGCCGCCGCCGTCGGTGGGGATGATGATGGTGCCAGGCCGCGGCGGGGGTGCCGGCGCCTGCGCCGCGGCGTCTTGCGCCGCGGTCTTCGCGTCCTGTGCTGCCGTCTTCGCGTCCTGCAGCGCCGTCTTCGCATCCTGCGCGGCCGTGCGCGCGTCCTGTGCCGCTTCGCGCACGGCCTGCTGCGCGTCCCGAACGGCCTGCTGGGCTTGGGACTCCGCGCGGGTTTGCTCGATTGCTGCGAGTAACATCATCTGGAGGACTCCACCTGGGTGACCGGTAGTCGTAAGCGCAATTCGGTGCCAACGTCAGGCGTGCTGCGGGCACTGATGTCTCCGCCGTGGGCCGCCATGGTCTGGCGCGCAATCGCCAGACCGAGCCCAGTGCCACCCGGCTTCGTCGTCACGTACGGATCGAACATGTGTGATAGCACTTCGGGGGTCATTCCGTGACCACTGTCGCGCACCTCGATGATGACCTCATCGCCATGCTCGCGTGCTTCGCGAAAGACGCGGATCGCGAGGGTGCCCTCCTCCCGGCACGACTCAACCGCGTTGAGCACGACGTTCGAAAGGGCCCGCGCGAGCGCCTCGTAGTATCCGCTGATCAGCGGCAGTGGATCGTCGATGTCGAGACTGACGATGATGCGTTCCGGGATCGTGTTTTTGACCGTTTTCGAAACCAGTTCGGCGACATCAATCTCCGTCCGCAGTCCATCGGGCAAACGGCCATACTGCGCGAAACTGCGCGCCATCGCGTCCAGACGTGCCGATTCTTCGACAAGCACATCGACGGTGTCGCGCAGCGCTTCCGGTGCGGACCGGCGGAGGCGCTCGACGGCAAAGCGAATAGGGGTGAGCGGATTCTTGAGCTCGTGCGCGAAACGTCGCGCCGACTCGCGGAACGCTTCGGCGCGCTCCGCCTCGAGCGCCCGCTGTCGTCCTTCGTCAAGCTCCCTGGCCATCGTCCGCATGCTGGTTCTCAGGACCTCGAATTCAGGGGCACCGCGCCGTTCGCTGTGTTCGGGAATCGTTCCACCCTCCCGAATCATTCGCGTCCATCCCACCAGTTCATCCAACGGTCGGCTGAGCTGGCGGCTCAGGTGACCCGCCACGCGCGAAGCACCCACGGCTACGACGACCACGACCAGCAGAGCCCCCACCACGATCAGTCGGATCGTGCGACTCGCCACAAAATCAAACCGCTTCGCCAACTCCACCGATCGCCTCAGCTCCGCCTCATGCGCATCGAGCGATTGGCGCTGCTGAGTCGACAACGATGCATTGCGCGCGGAGCGCAATGCCGCTTCACCACTACGGGCCAGCCGTTCCCACGCTGAACCCGCCGACATCAGTGACAGGGCTCGGCTTGCGGTGCCTGTCCACAGCAGACTGATCGCAACGGTGGGAATGACCGCAAAAAACAGCAGCGCCGTGAACAGCCGTGTGCGAAATGGTGACTGTGCCCGTGTGCGTTCGGGCGTCAGCAAAGGGTCCGTACGCGCCGCTGACGTCGGTGGTTTCCCGTCTGGCTCCGGGCTCGGCAATTGTGGTCCAACCTTTCGCATCTCCTTCATTTCGGATAATTTACGAAGTTTGTGAGAACTTTCTTAGAGAAACAGGGAAGTTCGGTTGAGTCGATCCCGGAGCGGAATGGCAACGTCGTGGTCCCTGGCCCCCCTCATCGAGCAGCGTGCCCGGGAGCACCCCGCGCGGCCGCTCGCGGTGGTTGGTGATCGAACCTGGAGCTACGGTCACGTCGAAACGCAGGCCTGTTCGCTTGCGGCCGCGCTGTCCGAACTGGGGTTGGGAGCGGGCGATCGAATCGCGGTCAACCTTCCCAACGGAATCGAATGGATCGTTTCGTTGCTGGCGGCCGCGAAGTTGGGTGCGGTGGTAGTGCCGGTCAGTCCGCAACTCAGCAGTCTCGATCTGCGCTACCAGTTGCGTCACGCCGAAGCGAGCGCGGTGGTGACGATCGAACAGTGGGGCGGGGTTGACTACCTGCAGCGGTTCGAAGATCTGTTGGGCGACTTGCCCGACTTGCAGTATGTGGTCACGGTTGGCGACGAGGACCTGTGGTACGACGACCGGATCTTCCAGTTCGAGGATCTGCTGTCGAGTGGCGAAGGACGGCCGATGCCGGTGTCCGATGGGCTCGCCGATGGTACGGACTTCGCCATGTTGTATACGTCCGGCACGATGGGCAAACCGAAGGGGGTCTGCCTCACGCACCGGATGCTCGTCGAGACGGCGGTCCTCGCCGGTGAGGCGATGGAGATTGCGTCGGAGGACCGCGTGCTCGTCTCGGTCCCGCTGTTTGCGATCTTCGGGCTCAGCGTGGCGATCGGCACGCTGGCGGCAGGAGCGACGCTCGTCCTTCAGGAGAGCTTCGTTCCGGCAGAGGCGCTCGACCTGATCGA
>JANOKE010000078.1:0-6073 GCA_031419135.1 Gemmatimonadaceae bacterium | reverse complement strand
GGATGTCGATCGCCGGCGTCAGGAAACCATTGTGCGCGAGCTCGCCGTCAATGTCCGAGTCTTGTCGTGATGCGTCGGACGCAGCGAGATCCTGCCCGACAACCGACAACGTCTTCGCTCAACCAGCCGTTCGCGGTTGTTCGGCTGAAATCATCGCGCGTCGAGCAGATCACCCGGCGAGCAGCTTCAGGCAATGGGTTGTCGGTTGTTCGGTTGGCATGGTTGGTGCGCTTCGAAGGGAAGCGGTGGAGAGTCACCTACCCCGCAAACCACAAACTGCCAACCCATTGCCTGATGCTGCTGGCCGGGTGATGCGTTGGGCGCAGCGAGATTCTGCCCGACAACCAACAACGTCTTGAACGTTGAGCCGTTCGCGGTTGTTCAGCTGAGATCATCGCGCGTCGAGCAGATCGTCCGGCGAGCAAGATCAGGCAATGGGTTGGCGGTTGTGCGAGCGCCACGTGCCTTTGCTGGTCTCAATGCGACGAGTATGCTCGCTAATATGCTATGCCAACCAGCGTGCATATCCCCAAGCCAATTCTCGTCGCCGTCGATCGCAAAGCGCGCGCGCTGAAGATCAGCCGGAACCGGCTCATCGTTCAAGCTTTGGAGCGCGAAGTCACTGCGGGTTCGGACTGGTCGCCCGGTTTCTTTGATCGGCTCGCGCCAGTGGAGCCCGGAGTCGAGGCAGCGGTCGAGGAGATGCTCAAGACGATACAACGTCAGCGGGGATCGAAGAAGCCTGTGCGTCTGTGAGGTACGTTCTGGACACGAACGTCGTTTCCTCGTCCTGAAGGACGAAATTCGGCGCGCTGGCTGCAGGTTGTGTGTTGGTGACAGCGAACCTGAAGCACATGATACGGGTGCCTGGCCTTGCCGTCGAAGACTGGTCCAAGCAGCTCGAGACGTAGACTTCACCTCGGCGGCCGTTCGGCTGAGGTACCGGCCTTTGGTATCGGTCAATGAGTCCGACGTTGGAGAAGCGTCATGCGGCCGCGTGCACCTCGCGTCGAGCCGAAAGCCGCCACAGCGCTGGCACCAGTCCAGCCGTACTTTGTAGTGCTGCCCGTTCGGCGGCTCCCCCTACCTGATTTGGAGGTTTTTCGGATGTCTTCGCAGAAAGTCTGCTCGTGGCGCGCGATCGTCACCTCACTGCTCCTGGCCACGCTCGCCGCACCAGCCGCCCAGGCGCAGGCCAACGTCACGACGCCGAAAGCGTTTCTGGGCAACAATATCGGCGACGACTACTTCCTGCCCACCTACGACCAGTTCATCGGCTACTGGCGCAAAATCGACGGTGAATCGAGTCGCATGCAGGTGATGGAAATCGGCAAAACCGGCGAGGGCCGTCCGCATCTCGCGGCGATCATCACGGCACCGGAAAACTTCAGCAAGCTGGCTCGCTACAAGGAAATCTCGCAGCGACTGCATCAGGCGCGAGGGCTTACCGATGAGCAGGCGCGCGTTCTGGCAAAGGAGGGCAAGAGCGTGGTTTGGATTGATGGCGGACTGCACGCCACTGAAGTGGTGGGCGCGAACCAGCTCATGGAAACGAGCTTTCAACTGGTCAGTCGCACTGACGAAGAAACCATGCGCATCCTCAAGGATGTGATTGTCGTCATGGTGCACGCCAATCCTGACGGCATGCAGATGGTCGCCAAGTGCTACATGCAGATTCCGGTGCCCGAGCAACGTCGCGGACCGTGTTCGACGAGGCTGTACGAGAAGTACGCCGGGCATGACAACAATCGCGACTTCTACATGTCGAACCTGCCCGAGTCCCAGAACATGAACAAACTCATGTACTGGGAATGGTTGCCGCAGATCATGTACAACCACCATCAGTCCGGGCCAGCGGGAACGGTGATTTTCTCGCCGCCATTCCGCGATCCGTTCAATTACAACTTCGATCCCATGATTGTCATGGGACTCGACCTGGTGGGCGCCGCGATGCATCAGCGCTTCCTTCAGGAAAACAAGCCGGGCTTCACCATGCGCTCGGGAGCGAGTTACTCCACGTGGTGGAACGGCGGCCTGCGCACCACAGCGTACTTCCAGAACATCATCGGGATTCTCACCGAGATCATTGGCAGCCCCACGCCGTCGCAGATTCCCGTTGTGCTTGGACAAATCCTTCCGCGTGGCGACTTGCCAGCGCCAATCGCGCCGCAGGAATGGCATTTCCGCCAGTCAATCGACTACTCGGTTACCGCGAACTACTCCATTCTCGACCTGGCGTCGCGCTACAAAGATCAGTTTCTGTTCAACATCTATCGCATGGGTGCCAACCAGATTGCACGCGGCAAGACGGATCATTGGACAATCTCCAATGAGGACATGGTGCGCGCCGAGGCGGCCATGCGTGCCGCACCGGCCGCAACGGCCACTGGGGCTGCCGGAGCCGGTGGTCGGGGCGGACGTGGTGGCGCTGCCGTTGCTGCGGTCGGCGGCGATGCCGCTCCGCCGGATGCCGGGTTTGGCGGACGCGGCGGAGCCAGCCTGTCACTGGACGCCTACAACACCGTGTTCAAGGATCCGGCTCGGCGAGATCCGCGCGCCTACGTGATCCCGGTGAATCAGCCCGACTTTGCCACCGCGACCAAGTTTGTGAACACCATGCGCTACGTCGGAGTGGAAGTGCAGCAGGCCGCCGCGCCGTTCACGGTGAACGGAAAGAGCTACGGTGCCGGATCGTATGTGGTGCACTCGTCGCAGGCGGGACGTGCTCATGTGATCGATATGTTCGAGCCGCAGGATCATCCGAACGACATGGATGAGCGCGGGATTCCGCGTCGACCGTATGACAATGCGGGCTGGACGCTGAGCTACACCATGGGCGTACAGTTTGATCGCTATATGGACGATGTGACCGGCACGTTTACCGAGATCAAGGGACTCGCGATTCCACTCGCTGGTACGGTTGCCAGCGGAAGTGGCGCGGCGGGCTATCTGATTTCGGGCGCCGTGAACGACGCCTTTACCGTCGCGAATCGCGTGCTCAAGTCGGGCGGCGAAGTACTCCGCCTCACCCGTCCGATGACGGTTAACGGCAAGACGTTCGGACCGGGATCGTTCTACGTGACCGCGAGTTCGGCCGTGACGCCAGCGCTACAGGCGGCGGCAAAGGAACTCGGCGTGAACATGGAAGGCACTACGGCACGCGCCGACGCCAGTTCGACGAAACTGAACGTCAAGCGCATCGCGTTGTGGGACACGCAGACCGGTTCGATGTCTTCCGGTTGGACGCGCTATCTGTTTGATCGTTTCGAGTTTCCGTACAAAGTGGTGTGCGGTGCCGGGTTCGACGACGCCGACCTGAAGGCCAAGTACGATGTCATCGTCATGCCGTCTGACGGCAACGTTGGTGGCGGCGCCGGCGGTGGTCGTGGTGGTGGCGGAGGTGGTGGACGCGGCGGAGATGCGGCCGCGTTGCCACCGTCCACCGATCCCGATCTGCGCAGTCTGTGCGATGTGAGCACCGGTACCGGCACGGGCGCCACGGCGTTGGCCAACGTGCGCAAGTTCGTTGAACAGGGCGGCATCCTTGTGGCGGCCGGCAATTCTTCGCGCATCGGTGAGCAGCTGGGACTGCCCATGTCGGACTATCTCGTCGACAAGAAGCCTGGCGCGCCAGATGTGCATCTGGGTTCGGACAAGTTCTACGTGCCGGGTTCCGTGCTGCGCGTGGCGGTCGATTCCACCGCCCCGTCGATGCTGGGCACGCAAGGACACACCGACATGTTCTTCAACAACAATCCGGTGTTCCGGCTCGCACCAGAGGCGGCGGCGCGTGGTGTGCGTCCAGTCGCCTGGTTTGATACCGCTACGCCGCTCCGCAGCGGATGGGCGTGGGGCCAGAACTACCTGCAGGGCGGTGTCACGGCCGTCGAGGCGCCGCTTGGACGCGGCAAGCTCTTCCTGTTCGGACCGGAAGTCACGTTCCGCGCGCAGCCACACGGGACGTTCAAACTGTTGTTCAACAGCATTCACAATGTTCCGCAGACCCCGACGATAACGCCGTAACCGTCGGTTGCCGTGGGTACGTCGACAAAGCGATGAGGCGGTTTGCTCATCGCTTTGTTGTCTGGTAGACTTGAACCAGTCGAACTTGTCAGGTGTAACACGTCCATCGTTCATCGTGCCGCGACCACGTCGCGGATCATCGTCCATGAATCCACCCGAAAACATGACTATTCGTCTCGCCGCCGCCGCCGCGCTGCTGTTCACCGCGGCTACTGCCTCCGCCCAGCAGCCCCCGGCCTCGATGGACAAGATGGACCACTCCAAAATGGGTCAGGCGATGGACCATGCGATGAGTCCATGGAAAGAGTTGGACGCGTACCACATGCTCGTGATGGCCACGTGGCATCCCGCCAAGGACAAGGGTGACATGGCTCCCACGCGCGCGAAAATCGGCGAAATGGTGGCGTCGGCGAAGGTGCTGGCCGGCTCCGTGGCGCCCAAGGGCTGCGATTCGCCCAAGCTCAAGACCGCTGCGGCCGGGCTGCCAGCCGAAACGCAGGGCGTGGCCGATCTGGTGTCCCGCAACGCCAATGATGCCACACTCAAGGAGGCGCTGAAGGCGCTGCACGACACGTTCGACGTCCTTGAAAAGGGATGTGCGATGCCGAAGAAGGACGGAATGAAGTAATCTCAGACCATGCGCGGCTGGATCATTCCGATCGGCGGCAAGCTCCTTGCCCCCACCATTCTCGAACGCTTTGTCGCCCTGAGCGGTGGCGCGGCCGCGCGCATTGCGGTCATTCCCACCGCCTCGAACGAGCCCGATATGGGCACCTTCTTCGAGCGTGTTTTTCAACGTCACGGTGTCAAGCAGGTCAAAGCGTTCAATTTTGACCGCCGCACTGACTGCGATGACACAGATTGGCTGAGCTGGTTGGCCGACGCGTCGGGGGTGTTCCTGACTGGCGGCAACCAGCTCAAGTTGTCAACCATTCTTGGTGGCACGCCCGTGGCAAAGCTGCTTCGCGTGCGCCATGCGCACGGGGTGCACATTGCCGGCACCAGCGCTGGCGCTGCCTATCTCAGCGAACACATGATTGCCTACGGCGATGAGGGCAGCACGCCGCGCGCCGGCATGGTCACCATGTGCGCGGGACTCGGGCTCACCAACCGCATCATCATCGATCAACACTTCCGACAGCGCGATCGCATGGGCCGTCTGCTGACGGCGCTGTCATACAACCCGTTTTGCATCGGCCTTGGTGTGGACGAAGATACGGCCGCGTTCATCGCGCCCGATGATACGCTGGAAGTGGTGGGGGCCGGCGCAGTCACCGTGATCGATCCGGCGAATATCGAATACTCATCGGTTTCCGACGCGAAACCCGGCGACCCGATCACGATTATCGGTGCGCGCATCCATTTGCTCGGTGAAGGATGCGCGTTCAACCTGCACACGCGGGACGCCGCGCCGGCCGCGCAGTACGAGTCTTTCGTCATCGGCGGATAACCGTCCCATGCAAATTCTTGATCGCGCGGTGTATGTCGGCCCGAGCCACTACGCACACTTCCCGGTCATTCGGCTCGTGCTCGATCTCGGAGTGCTGGAGTCATGGCCCACCGGCACGCTGGGGAGCGCGTTCATCGAGTCCCTGCTCACGGCGCTGCCCGGATTGCGTGAGCACGGGTGTTCCTATGGCGTTGCCGGCGGCTTCGTGCGACGCATGACGGAAGACGAGGGCACGTGGCTCGGACACGTGCTGGAGCACGTCGCGATTGAACTGCAGAACGTATCGGGCGTCAAGGTCACCTTCGGCAAAACGCGCGAAACGGACCGGCCTGGCGTGTACGACGTGGTGTTCGAGTACGAGCAGGAAGATGTAGGACTCGAAGCGGCCGAAGTGGCGCTGGATCTCCTGCACCACCTGCTGCCGCCAGCGCTTCGACCGGAAGGTGAAAATCCGACGTTTGATCTCGCTGAACGTCGCGATGCATTTATCCGCTACGCGCAACGGCGCGCACTCGGTCCGAGTACGGCGAGCATCGTGCACGCGGCCGAGTCGCGCGATATCCCGTGGATTCGCCTCAACGAGCAGAGTCTGATCCAACT